>QWHP01000073.1 GCA_021404985.1 Actinobacteria bacterium ATB1 | reverse complement strand
AGCTCATGGAGGGTGATCTCGGGGACATCTCCTCGATCATCGGAGTCCTCGAGCAGGTTCAACCGGACGAGGTATACAACCTCGGCGCGATCAGCTTCGTCGGGTTGTCGTTCAAGCAGCCAGAGCTGACGGCGAACATCACGGGACTCGGCGTGCTGCGGATGCTCGAGGCCATCCGGATCGTGGGGGGGCCGGACAACCCCATCCGCTTCTACCAGGCCTCGTCTTCTGAGATGTTCGGCCGTGTGCGGGAGACGCCGCAGAGCGAGAAGACCCCGTTCCACCCGCGCAGCCCCTACGGCGTCGCCAAGGTCTTCGGGCACGACATGACCGTCAACTACCGCGAGGCGTACGGCCTGTTCGCCTGCTCGGGGATTCTCTTCAACCACGAGTCACCCCGCCGAGGCCTCGAGTTCGTGACACGCAAGGTCAGCCATGCGGTGGCCCGGATCAAGCTGGGATTGCAGGACTCCATCGCGCTCGGGAACCTCGAAGCGAGCCGCGACTGGGGATTCGCAGGGGAGTACGTCGAGGCGATGTGGCGCATGCTGCAACAGGACGAGCCCGACGACTACGTGATCGCCACCGGAGAGACCCACTCCATCCGGGACTTCCTCGACGCTGCCTTCTCGCGCATCGGGATCGACGACTGGGAACCGTACGTGAAGCAGGACGCCCGCTACATGCGTCCTGCGGAGGTCGACCTTCTCGTCGGTGACGCCTCCAAGGCGAAGGAGAAGCTCGGCTGGGTCCCCGAGACGTCGTTCGCGGAGCTCGTGGGCATGATGGTCGACGCCGATCTCGAGCTCCAACAGCGCGAGCTCGAGGAGCAGTCGGCCGGCTGACCCACCCGACGCGTCCCAGGCCAGGCCATGGAATGGGGCGTCGACGAATTGGTGTCAGGGAAGGGGTGGCGCCTCGGGACGGTCCGTCGGGACGGGTCCGAGGTCGACGAGCCAGGCATCCCCGTGACGCTCCGCCGTTGCGCCTTCGGGGAGGTAGTCGATGATGTCCGAGATCTCGTCCTTCCACAGGGGGTCGTAGTCGAGGTGGGCGGTCTCCATCCCCTCGTGCAGGACCACGTAGCGGACCCGGCGCTCTGCGAGGAGCTCCAACGACTCGGGGGACGGGAAAGTCGACATCGTCTCGACGTCCTTGGAGTACGCCGAGGGGATGTAGCCGGAATAGCCGTTGAGCCTCGGGTGCCAGTCCCACGACGAGTACAGCGTGCGGGGAGCCTCGAGATACGCCCACGCGTCCGGATCGACAGCCACGTTGGGCATCGGGAGCTCGACCACGGCACCGTCGGGTGCCTCGGCCAGTGCCTCGTAGACAGCGAGGCGTTCGGTGCTGCGGTCGAAGTGCTTCCAGCCGAGCGGGGCGGTGAGCTCCACACAGACGAGTGCGACGGTGGCGCCGCAGATCGTCCACGCGAGCGCACGCCGCCGTACGACCGCTGAAGTCACCCAGGCGTAGCCGATCCCCGCGAGGACGGTCCAGGCCAGCACAGCGACGACGACGAGCCGGGATGCACCGCGGATGCCGGTGAATCCCGGAACGTAGTCGTGGAGGTATCTGAAGGGCATGCCCTCGAACCCGTGGAACTCGGCACCGAGGGCGACGACGAAGCTCACGAGTCCACAGTTGAGAAGAGCCCAGACGAAGACACGCCGATCGGGCACGACGATGGGCGACGAGCCGGCAGTGACGCCGGGGGCGTCGGGGGCGTCGGGGGCGTCGGGGGCGGTCGTCTCCAGGTCCGTAGCTTCCCGCCTGCGTGTTACGAGGAAGCCCGTGAATCCCACGAGCGCGAGAACGGAAACGACCATTCCCGGGAAAAGGACGTGCTCGACACCCCGTTCGGGCTCGGGCAGGATCTCCTCCCACACGAAGCTGCCTGCCGGAGGTGTGGCGAGATCCTTCAAGTCCATGTAGAGGGTCGGGTCGAGAGGTCGCTCGAGCCCCTGTTCGCCGGCGGCGTTCTGGTATGGGAGGAGTGCCGGGATGGCGAGGGCGGCAGTGAGCACTCCACAGACGGCGAGTGTTCCCACCATTCGCGCCCGCGGCCTGTGACGTACGCACCAGGTGATCAGCACGACAGGGACGCACAGGGCCCAGAGAGCCCCGAAGTAGAGCGCGAGGAGCATGATGCAGGTGTTGACGAGTGCCAGGACAACGGCTCTCGGGTAGGTCGGATCTTCCAGCAACCTGAACAGGAGGAGGAATCCCAGCGGGAGGAAGCCGACGGCCCAGAGGTGCATATGACCCCACTGCCCGAGCATGAAACCCGTGAAGCCGAAGGCGACGGCTGCGACGATCGCTGCATCCGTTCTCGAGGTCAGCCAGCGCGTGAGGGCGTACGTGCTGAGGAGCGCGACGAGGAGGAGACCGAGCATGAGCATGTTCATCGCGAAGAGTGGGTTGCCGCTCAGGACGAAGAGGAGCCCGAAGACGGGCACGGCCGGCAGCATGCTCTCGGACCAGGCGAGCGTGTTGACATACGGCCAGAAGACGTTGGCGTCGAACATGTGCAGGGGGGAGGTGTGGGACGCATGCCATCCCCAGGCGAGGAACCACCCGATGAACGGCGGATCCCCCAGGTTCGCCGGCACGGAAGTCGTGATCTCGTGCCAGGTGGGTCGGACCATGAGCACCGCGAGGACGCAGAAGAGGGTGGTGACCCCGGCGCGTCTCCACCACCTTCGTGGGTCGGATCTGCGGACGCCCTCACACTGCTCGTTCCCGGCATCGTCGTCAGCGACGGTCGTGGACGGGGCCATGCCTCGGGCCTCGTTGTCGTCGCGCCCCGGTGTTGCAGGGATCTCGGTGGTCGTGTCGGCAGAGCCGGTCGTCGCAGCCATACGAGGGAGACCCTATGGTCCCGGCGAGTATTGCCGCGGAATCTAACAGCAGTAGCTGCCGGCCGTGCGGCTATCCGATTTCGAAACTGTGAAGCCCTCCCCAGGCGTCCACCAGAGTTCCATGCTCTCCGTCGGCGTCGATCTTGAGGCCGCGTGCGATGTCCCATCCTCCCCAGTAGGGGCCGTCGTGAGCTGCGGGGGCGCCTCCCCAGGCATGCAGGCCTCCCCACCCGTCGAGCGTCCAGCCTCCCGGCCCGGAGGGGTTGAGTGCGACGTCTCGGACGATGTCCCATCCCACCCAGTACGGCGCTCCTGACAGTGAGAGGCCTGACGTGTTCCCGAACTTGTGCAGGCCCCCCCAGCCGTCTGCGACGACTCCACCCGCGAGATCCGACTTGGCGTCGACGCCGCGGGCTATGTCCCAGCCGGGCCAATAGGGGCCGCCCGACGGATTCGGCGCGCTGCCGAGCTTGTGGAGCCCACCCCACCCGTCCACGAGGTAGCCCTTGTCGTTCTTGATCGTCACACCTCGGACGATGTCCCATCCCTTCCAGTACGGCCCTGCGGGCATCGGCTTCGCGACGCCGAAGGGGTGAACGCCACCCCAGCCGTCGACCATGTGCCCACTGAAGCCGTCGTGTCCGGCGACACCTCGGACGATGTCCCATCCCTTCCAATAGGGGGGTTTGCGAGACACCGAGAAGCTCCAGGACTTCGTGGTGCCGTCCGCTGTGACGGACACGTTGTAGGTGTTGCCCGGTTCCAGGGGTGCTTTGGGGATGACGAAGACGACGGAGTCCTCGTCGACACGGCAGTGATCGAGTGCCCCGCCACCCTGGAGCGCGAACGTGGATCCGGTCACGTCGGGGTCCGCGTCCGGAGCCCACATGACGATGAGGGGCGGTCCGACCACGACCAGCCCTTTGTCGTCCTTGGTGGAGCTGTAGCTCGCGTCGCAGGAATCGAGGACGTCGGACTGCTCGGACGTGTCCATCTTCGTGAGCGGCACCTTCGCGCCGTCGCCGGGGAAGAGGATCGGGAACGTGACACCCGACGTGTCCCCGCTCAGGTCTCCGACGTCCAGAACGGAGGACCACTTGTATCCCGGCTTGCTCGAATCCTTATAGGAGCCGTAGCCCACGGTTTCGAGGTCGGGTTCGAGGAGAGACACCGCCGACTGCGGGGCCGTGAAGAGTGACTCGACGTCGTCCTCGGCCGACATCGAACCCGCGACACTGGCCCCGGCGAGGTTCGCGACGGCTGCGGTGGCGCTCCCCGCAGCGGAGTAGCCCGGCTTAGCCGGGTCCTCGGTCGCCGAGAGCACGTTGTTCAGCACTTGGTACTTCGCGTGTGCCGCGGCGCCTGTGCTGCGGTCGAGCGACTTGACGACAGGCGGCAGCCCGGACTTGGCCCTGTAGTAGTTGATCGTCGAGACCCAGTTGCCCGAGGGCCAAGGTGCCTCGGGGGCCGGCGACGTGGCACCGGCCGGCGGGGACCCGCCAACAACCATGCCGGCGGTAAGCGCGATCGCCGAGGCGACCGTCCCCCACAGCTTCCTCCGGGTCCTTCCCCCATTCGGCAGGCGTCGAGCTGCACTCTCCATCGGGCATTGCTCCTGTTGTATTGCTGCGTTGTCCCCGATCGGGATGACTCGATCGGTCTCAGTTCCAGGTGTGGACTCCCCCCCACATGTCAAGGGTGTATCCCTTGGGTCCAGTGGGTCCATGAGGCCGGACGACCATGTCCTTCGCATTGTCGAATCCCGGCCAGTACGGGGCACCGGTGAGCTGCGCCGCTCCGCCGAAGGCGTGCGTGCCCCCCCAGGCGTCGAGGATCCAGCCGCCGGGTCCGTTCTGGTTGACGACGATGTCGCGGGCGATGTCCCATCCGGGCCAGTAGGGGGCGCCGGTCTTGTCGGGGGTGGGGGCTCCTCCCCATGTGTGGATGCCGCCCCAGGCGTCGAGCGTCCAGCCCCCCGCCGCTGCCGCCGCCGACATTCCTTCCGCCACGTCCCAGGTCACCCAGTAGGGAGGTTGTGGATCCCCGTTGACGACCGGTGGTGGAGGGTACGGGTCCATCGGTCCCAGGTAATCGTTCACGATCGACGTGCCGTAGTCCGTCGACGGCGCCCACTTGCCTCCGAGTGCTTGGACCGAGGTCGCCGTCCCGAGGAGAAACGAGAAGTGGCGCGGGTCAGGGGTGTCGACTCTGGGGTACCCCGGCGCCCCGGCGTAGAGAGCGAGGTGATCTACACAGGCGGTGATACCGTCCCTCCAAGTGGCGAAGCGCTGGTGGGCGTTCGGGTCGCCGTCTCCTCCACCTGCGCTCACCTTCATGCCGCACGGATTGTGGAACGAGGCGTCCACCGTCCCTCCGAAGCGACCGAACGCCGTCTCCTTGGCAGACTGCGCGTACGCGACTTCCGGCCGGATCCAACCTCGCTGTGGTGCGATCTCCCAGAAGAGGGGTGCGAGGGAGACGAACGTTGTGGTCCCCTTGCGTTCGGCAGCCCACTTCTGTGCAGAGGTGGTCGGCACGAGTGTGTGACCACGGATCGGTGTCCCCGTGGCAGCCTCTGATGGAGGCGCGCTCAGGCATCCAGCCAACACGATGATTCCAAGGGTCAAAGACGTCCGTCGCATCCCCCGCCGCCTTTCACTTCCCACACCGACAAGGTGAGGTCGTACTAGGTATCGACCGTCCGAACCGACTACTTGAACCTGCAACGGGACAGACGGCGCCGGTCGGGGCGTGCGACGCAGGTGGGACGAGCATGGACCGCTGCGTCGGTGACGGGTGCTACGTTGTCGCGTATGCGAAACAGACGACTCCTTCGGATCGCAATCGCAGTTGTCGTGGGTGTGGTGGTCGGGCTGGCACCCCTTCCGGTCGTCCCGCCTGCGGCCGCCGAGTATCAGCCGTCGCTCGAGACCCGTGACCTCGGGGCACTCGTCGAGGACGTGCCCGTGGAGCGCCGTGAGGCCGAATCGGCTCCGTCAGCCGTACCCCCGGCCGCAGAGGAGCAGGTTGTCGTGACCGAGGCCGGCACCGAGGACACCTACTCGGTCGTCTTCGAGGCCCCGGTGCGCTTCGAGATGATCGGCTTCACGGGTGACAGCGCCGCGGACCTGCCGGGGCATTCCCGCGTCCGGACGAGCCTGGATGGTTCCACCTGGGGCCCGTGGTACGAGGTGGAGTTCGAGTCCGCCGACGGGCCGGACGCGGCGAAGGACGTGGGCGTGACGTCGAAGGCGCGGCCCGGGAGCCCGCCCATCTACACGGGGACAGCCCAGTGGGTCGAGCTAGAGTCGGCGGGGGACTCCCGGAGCCTTACGGTCTCGTTCCTCGATCTCGACGGGTCGTCGCTTTCGGCGCCCGAGAAGATCCTGCACTACCTCTCGCGGATCTTCACCTCACCTCCGGGCCCCCAAGCAGATGCGCTGCCGACGATCATCACACGGCCCCAATGGGGGGCCGACGAGAGCTGGCGCAAGTCCGACCCGAGTTACGGGCAGGTCAAGATCGCCATCGTCCACCACACCGAGGGCTCCAACGACTACTCCGCCTCGCAGTCCGCCGCCATCGTCAGGGGGATCTACGAGTACCACGTGTTCTCGCGAGGCTGGAGTGACATCGGCTACAACTCCCTCGTCGACAAGTACGGCCAGATCTTCGAGGGGCGCTACGGCGGTGTCGAGAAGTCGGTCATCGGCGCACAGGCCGGCGGCTTCAACACGTACTCGACCGGGGTGTCGGTCATGGGATCGCACATATCCGTCGAGCCCTCGGCGGCAGCGATGGCGGCGCTTGAGGAGATCGTCCTCTGGAAGCTCAGCATCCACACCGTCTGGCCGCTCGGTCAGACCTGGATCGAGAGCCAGGGCAGCACGAGATGGCCCGCAGGGACGCCCGTTCTCATGCGCAACGTCTCCGGCCACCGGGACGCCTCCGCCACGGACTGTCCCGGCGCCCGCCTCTACGACCGTATCCCCGGGCTGGCGCAACGCATCGCCGCCCGATGGCCGATCGCGCTTCCGAAGCCACCGCCCCTCGCCGTCAATCCACAACCCCCGTATTGGGAAGGCTGGCGGATCGCCAGACAGGTCGTCGCCGACCCGGCAAGTGATGGCGGCGTCACGCTCGACGGCTGGGGTGGGCTTCACAACTGGGGCGGCGCTGCGGTCTCCTTCGCCGGGTCGACCTACTGGCCGCGGTGGGACATCGCCCGCGGCCTGGCAGTCACTCCCGGTGGGCCGGGCGGCGTCACACTCGACGCCTGGGGTGGGCTCCACAGGTGGGGTGGCAACAACGTGAGCCTGACTGGCGCCCCGTACTGGTATGGCTGGGACATAGCACGGGCCGTTGCGCTGAACCCCTCGGGTCCCGGTGGGTGGGTCCTGGACGGATGGGCGGGCGTCCATGCCTTCGGCGGGGCACCCAACCTCGACCTGGCCGGCGCGCCCTACTGGTACGGGTGGGACATGGCACGTTCCCTCGTCCTGAACCCCTCGGGTTCCGGTGGCTGGATCCTCGACGCGTGGGGTGGGGTGCACGAGTTCGGTGGCGCCCCCGACGTGACCGGGAATCCCTACTGGATCGGGGGCGAGTACGCGAAGTCGATGATCGCTCCCAAACCCGCCTGGGGCGGTTCCGCGGGGTACACGGCTGATGCCTGGGGCGGGGTGCACGCCTGGACCTGAGGGCGAGGCTGGTCTCGGGACGTGGGCGTCCGGGGAGGCCCGATCGCCGCGAACGCCGAGCCGGAGCTCGGTCTGCGATCCTTCAGGCGATGCTTTTCAGGTGATGCTTTCAGGAGACGGACGCGAAGTGGATTCCCCCGAAGCCGTCGAGGATGTAGAGAGTCCTGCCGTCCGAGCTCACGGCGAGGCCGCGTGCGATGTCCCAGCCCCGCCAGTACGGTCCCGAGACCGGAGCGGGTGCGCCTCCCCAGGGGTGGATGCCACCCCAGCCGTCTAGTGTCCAGCCGCCCGGCCCGTCCGGATTCACGGCGATGCCGCGGGCGATGTCCCACGCCGCCCAATACGGGGTCCCCGCGGGCTTCGTGGCGCCTCCCCAGGGGTGGATGCCACCCCAGCCGTCTAGTGTCCAGCCGCCCGGCCCGTCGGGGTCGGTGGCCATGCCGCGGGCGATGTCCCAGCCGTACCAGTAGGGCACATTGGAGGGCTTCGCGGCGCCTCCCCAGGGGTGGATGCCTCCCCAGGCGTCCAGCGTGTACCCGCTGCCCGACGACTCGAGACTTCCTCCCCGAACGATGTCCCAGCCCTGCCAGTAGGGCCGCGAGCTCGTCACGGCAGGAGCGTCGTGCCAAGGATGGAGCCCACCGTACCCGTCGAATGTGTACCCGCCGTCTCCACTGGAGCTGAGTGAGATGCCCGACGCTATGTCCCAACCGGACCAGTAGGGCGGCAACCAGCGGAGCGGACGCGAAGCGTTCAGCATGCCTCCGGTTGCCGTGATACCGGCGAAGGCCGAATTCGGGGTGACCCCGGCGAGGATCGCGTCCTTGACCTGGGAGACGCTCCAACTCGGCCGGAACGCCCTGACGAGAGCCACCACGCCGCTCACATGCGGCGCCGCCATGGACGTCCCCGAGTAGTAGGCGAACCCCCCCGGTACCGTCGAGAGCACGGTCTGACCCGGGGCTGCGAGGTCGACGCTCGAGGCCCCGTAGTTGGAGAACGAGGCGCGGGTTCCGATGTTGGTCATGGCTGCCACTGAGATCACGTTCGATGCCGGGTACGCGGCCGGGTAGTAGGGCGAGGCATCCGTGTTGACACCGTTGTTCCCGGCGGCGGCGACGAAGAGGACACCTTGGTTGCCGGCGTTCTGGATCGCGGTTAGCAGGGAGGAGCTGTACCCGGACCCCCCCCACGAGGCGTTGATCACCTTGGCTCCGTTGGCAACCGCGTAGTTGATCGCGCGAACGGCGTTCGAGGTGTACCCGACCCCCTGTATGAACTTGAGCGGCATTATCTGCGCCCGGTAGGCAACCCCCACGACACCGTGGCCCTCGTTTCCGTACGCAGCGATCGTTCCCGCCACGTGCGTGCCATGTGCGTCGGAGGAGGCCGAGTCGAAGACGACGCTGTCGTTCGAGTAGAAGTCCCACCCGTGCCGGTCGTCGACGTATCCGTTGTGGTCGTCGTCCACACCGTTTCCGGCGACCTCGTCCGTGTTCGTCCAAACGTTCGGGTTGAGGTCGGCATGCGATATGTCCACCCCCGTGTCCACGACGGCCACGACCACGCCGCTGCCGTTCGTCAGGTCCCATGCCGAGTAGGGACTGATCCCGACCGAGGTGGAAAGACCCCACTCCGACCCCAGGTAGGGATCGTTGGGGACCATCTCGGGCAGGATCGGGAGATCTGCCTCGACATCCGCCGCGACATCCGGTCCAGAGTCGAGCGCGACTTCGGCCTCCGTGGCGGACAGGGGCTCCTCGACCTCGACGGCCACGAATCCGGATCCGAGGTCCTCCACGGAGACGGCGCCGAGCTCCTCGGCGATCACGGGAATCTCAGCGTCGGCCGTTCCGTCGTCCAATGTGACGATGAGGCGACGCGTGGGAACCTCGGCCACGGCGTCGGGGCCCGACGCCGCTGCTTCCACGAGCTCGGCCACCTCGGCCGGTGTCCCTTCCGGTAACACTTCGGGTACCGGACCTGATGCGTCACCGTGATGGTCGTCCAGGGGTCCCTGTTGCGGGTTCGCCGTCTCGGTCTGCCCTGGTACCTCGGCGTCTGCCTGTGTCATCGGTGCCAGCAGAAGGGCGCAGACTGCCCCCCAGGTCAGCGCCGTTCGTGTCAGGGGACGCCGGCGCACCGTCGACAGGAAGGACATTGGGGCTGGACAACCCTGAGGCGATCAGCGCGCTGTGTCGCCGGGAAGGGATCAATCCGACGTTGTACTACGGCTGGAAGCGGCAGTTGCTGGGCTCGGC
>QWHP01000538.1 GCA_021404985.1 Actinobacteria bacterium ATB1 | reverse complement strand
GGGCAGTCGGAGGCGACGTCCTACCCTCTGGTGCATGACGCCCCCCGGCGACCGGCTGCGTTTCACCGGTGCGGACGACTCCGTTCTGGTGTCTGCCGCGCAGGTCGGCGACACGACAGCTCTCGAGGTGCTGCTCTCACGTCACTACGATGCCGTCCACGCGAGGTGCCGTCGGATCCTGAGGGATCCGAGGGACGCGGACGATGCATGCCAGGACGCGTTGATCGCCGTCGCCACGAAGCTCTCGGCATTCGACGGCAGGGCCAAGTTCACGACCTGGCTCTACACGGTGTCCACGAACGCGGCGCTCGGGCTCCTTCGCAAGCGACGCGACCGCGAGCAGACTACGGACGAAGTCCCGGAACCCGAGTCCGGCGGTGACGGACCGTCGCGAGTCGACGACAGGGTTGCAGCAAGGATCGACGTCGACACCGCCTTGGCACAGATGACACCCGAGTATCGCGACCCTGTGGTGCTCAGAGACCTCTGCGACCTCGACTACCCGGAGATCGCCGACGCCCTCGGGCTCGAGCTCGGGACCGTCAAGTCGCGCATCTCGCGGGGTCGCCGTGAGCTCGTGAGAATCCTGGGAACCGAACGATGATCCAGCGCGTCGAATGAGTTGCAGAAGTACGCGATTCGAACCGAGGAGAACAACCCGGTGCACGACGACGAACGTGACCACCTCGACGAACAGGATCCCGATACCGCGGTGACCGCCGAAGAGCTTGCCTCCCTGCGGGCTGCGCTGGGGGAAGTCGCCCCGGCGTCCGTCGACGAGCTGACCCGCCGTCGTCAGATAGCGGCTGCGGTGGCGGCGTACCGGACGGAAACGGGAGTCGGCGGCAGGGAGACGGCACCCCTCGCCGGACGCCGCGGTGGAAAGGTTATCGTCGGCATCTTCGCGGCGGCAGCGGTCATCCTTGCGATCGCCATGATCGTGACCCGAGGCAGCGACCAAGTGCCGGGAGACGCGCCCCTGGCCACGTCCGGTCAGGGCGAGACGAGCGTCGTCGATCTCGGAGACTTGGGGGACATCCCTGACGCCGTCGGCCTCTCCGTCGCGGTCGATGCCGCTCTCGAGAGCACGACAGCGACGGATCGTGCACTGGCGGGCCCGGCCGCAAGGTGTGCCGGTGAGCTCGGTGAGACTGACCCTGTGGGCGTCGGGAACGCCACCCTCGGATCCGTTCGGGTCCTCGTGCTGGCGTACGAAGACGGGACAGTGGTCGGTGTCGACAGCGGCTGCGAAGTCCTGGTCGAGGTGACTGGCACGGGAGATTGACCTTTCGGGAACCGGCACCGCAGCCGGCGCGTCCCAACGCTCGACGAACAGATCGAAGGAGGGACGGATGTCCGACTGGAGTGACTACACCGCAGCAGGATCAGGTACCGAGGGCGACATCGCAAGTGCCGAGGCGAACCTCGCAAGTGCCGAGATCTCGTCCGACTGGGCAGACTGGCACGCTGCCACCGGCGACGAATACGTGCAGTGGGCAGCAGAGAACGCCGAGTGGGGAGCTCGCTGTCTGGAAGAGGGCTACACCGAAGCGGGCATGAACGCCCTCGAGAACGCCGGGGACGAGCTCGGCGTGGCAGCGGCCGAGTACGAGAGTGCGTCGTGGTACGAGGCGGATGCGACGGGATACACGGACTGGGCGGCAGCCGACATCTCTGCTGCGTCCTCGGACGTTGCGACCGCCGACTACTCCACTGACTACTCGTCCGACTACTCGTCGGACTACTGAGCGGGACAGCAGGAAGGGAGGTCGACCGATGACTCTCGCACTCGTGGACGTACAGCGGACTCTCGGTGTCGGGGCCGGACCCGGCAG
>QWHP01000537.1 GCA_021404985.1 Actinobacteria bacterium ATB1 | reverse complement strand
CGTCGAGCGCTGGTTCAAAGAGCTCACCGACAAGCGCCTCACCCGCGACAGCTTCACGAGCGTCGACCAGCTCGTCGAAGCAATCGAGCTCTGGGCTGAACACTGGAACGACGACCCCAAACCCTTCGTCTGGCACAAGACCGCCGCAGACATCATCGCCAAACTCCGGCGCGGACGCGCAGCCCTCACCCACCACACCAAATCCGCGACGGACCACTAGCGCGGGGTTTCGCTCCGGAGCAGCGCCTGTTTCATCTCGGGTCCGTACCGGTAGTTCCCGATGCTGCCATCGCTGCGAACGACTCGATGGCAGGGGATGAGCACGGGTACCGGATTCACGGCAACGGCTGTCCCCACAGCACGCACTGCTGCGGGACGACCCACGGCAGCCGCCACTTGGGCGTAGCTGCGAACCTCGCCGGGAGGTATCGTCGCCACGAAGCGGAGGACCTCCGCCTGGAAGGGTGTGACGCTGCGGAGGTCGACCGCGAGCTCACCGAGCCGGCCCGTTCGCAGTGCGAGGTCGAGAGCCTCCGAAAGGTCCACTGGCATGGACGAAGCCGGAACCACTTGCCGGCCGAACCTCTTCGCGTAGGCCTCTTCGAACCCATCTGTGTCGGCTCCGGGTTCGCAGCAGATGATGCCGAACTCACCGTAGGAGACCACGAGCGGTCCGAGTGGGCCCTTGCGCACGAGATACGAGTCGGTCTGCCGCACCTCTCGAAGAGGCGTCCGCCGATCTGGCTTGGCTCTGCCGCTCGAGGCCGGAACCGGCATCGCAGCCGGGTTCGACACCTGTGAACTGCTCATGAGTACCCCCTTCTCCGCCGGCCACAGTCAGGACAAGTATGACCCACTATGCGCCCATCGTGGCGCAGCGCGCCGTGACCCAGACGTCAATGTCGAAACCCGACTCGTTGATGAACTGGATTGCCCAACCCTCCTCGGGCGCGGTCGGCCCGCTCGCGAAGACCTTGTCCAGACTGCCGATGCTTCCCACTGTGTAGCCGCCGCCAGTGGCAACCTCACCTTCCTCGCAGTACGACGAGATCGTGCGATGGCCGATTCCGCTACCAACCGTCTCGTGAACCGTCCTGGATTCCACGGCTAGCTGCCCTGGCGGCCCACCTTCATGCCAACTCACGAGTGTGTCGGCGCCAGGGCAATGGGGCTCGACATTCACTCGAATCGTGTGCGGCCTCACGCGGCCATCGGGCCGCGCGCAAGCATGGAACGTGTCCTCGCCGTCCGCTGCCAATGCCATCCCTCCACTGACGAGCCCGGCAGTGAGTACGGATGCGACCAGCGCTCCAGCCAACGGTGGGCTCCTCAGGGAGCCCAATGCTTTGCGAATCACCTTGTCTGCCTCCCTCCGTTCAAGCCCTCGAACCTAGCCGAGGCTTGCGGGGGTGGTATCCGGGATCACCGCACCGAGGTCAGCCTGCAGGCTCTTCCGTGTCTCCGTCGCAGGTCTGGGGGGACCAGAGTCCGCGATCGGCTGCCTCTGCGTCGGCCTGCGCTGCCCGATATTCGTCCCGGTACTCGTGAGGGGTGCGGTACGTGTACTCGTGTGCATACCCGTCGTTGATCATGACCAGAGCGAAGTTGACATCCTCGACCCATACGTGGCGGAGCAGCCGACCGTACCTGTCGGTCTCGCTCTGCGAAGGGTCGGCTTCGAGCTCGACCCGGCGCCCTGCCAAGAGGTCCGCCGCGCGGCCCGACGCCTCACGGCCGAAGCACTGTACCGGCTTGGACGGATGGTGTACCTCCGGAGTGTCGATGCCGATCACCCGCACGGTGACGACCTCCCCACCCACGTCGACCTTGGCGGTGTCGCC
>QWHP01000536.1 GCA_021404985.1 Actinobacteria bacterium ATB1 | reverse complement strand
GATTCGGTCCTCCTCAACCTTACCGGGCGTGTCTTCTGGGCCCACCCGGGTATCTCTAGGCACCGTACCCACCGCTTTCTCGACCTCTGCGATGACAGGACGGGCCAGGTACTGGGTGAACCAGGTCCGGAAGATGACGCCGCCGAGGATGGCGATGGGAAGTACCAGGTACCACTCCTCGACCACCCACTCGGCGGCGTCGACGAGCGTTGTTCCGATGACGCCGGACGGAGGCGAGCAGTCGGTTCCGCATGTGATCCGGGTCCAGCGTGCGACGAGCGCATCCAGGATGCTGCCGAGGACGGACTGGATGCCGCGTGCGGCGATCGTGATCTGCTCCAGGACGAGCTCCCTCGTCTCGCCGAAGACGGCGAGGAACCCCATGACGAAGCCCGCAACGGGGATCCAGACGAATGCTACGGAATAGGCGAGTGTCTGCCCCAGGGACCACTTCCGTCGTAGGGCGCTACCTACGAGAGCGCCGTATAGAGAGGATTCCACGACGTACACAGCGGTGAAGGGCCCTGAGAGCAGGGTGACCACGAGGGCGCCGCTCACGGCCCCGATCGAGACGGTGCGGAGTCCCCGTCGTAGGGCAAGCAGGGCGAAGGGGACTCCCGACGCCAGTGTCAGGGCGAACCCTCCCGGTACCACCAGCGCGAGGACCAGGAGCAGGCCGGCGATGTCCGCCAGGATCGCTGATTCGGCGATGGCAGCGACCTGCAATCGACCGCGACCGTCCCCGAGTGGGTTCGCGTCGGACCTCCTGATGCCCCCTCCTCCGAAAGACGACTGAGGGACACCCTATTCGCAGTCCATGTCACCAGACACTCATGACCACGAGCGCGGCACCGAACCCTGCGAAGAGACAGGCGGCACCGATGCGTGTCACGCGCTCGGGAAGGTGTGCCCCGAGGAAGCGGCCGAAGAACACCCCAAGGGCTCCGGCGAGCGTCATGCCGAGGGTGGCGCCGGCCCATGTCGTGACGGGGTTCCCGTTGGCTGCCAGCGTCGCCGTCGCGAGCATGGTCTTGTCACCCAGTTCCGCAACGAATACCGCCGCCGAAACTGTCACGAGAGTCGACCGGCCGTCGACGAGTACGGTCTCACCGGCCGAATCGCCTGCCTCCGGTTCGCCACGGAGGGTCCAGAGTGCGAAACCGATGAAGAGCAAGCCTCCGACGATCCCGATCCAACGCGTTGGGAGAGCTGCCTTTTTTAATGATACGGCGACCACCGAGAGAAGGTTCGTGGCCGCGAACGCGAGTGCCAGCCCCGCCACGACGCTGCGCGTCGAGTGGCGTGCCCCGAAAGCCATCGCGACGATCTGCGTCTTGTCGCCGATCTCCGCAACGAACGCGAGACCCAGGGCAGCGAAGAAGGATCCCAGTCTGGAGCCTTCAGGGGTGTTCGCGCCCGTGCGTGGCCATCGGGCGGTCGAGGGCTCGTCTGCGGCGGAGGAGAACCAACCACTGTGACGAGACGACACTCGCCATTACGGCGATCGTGAGGGCGGCTCGATCGATGCCGTCTCGGCGGACGAGCGACGTGAATGCCAGCGCGACGTCCCCGGCGTCGATGAGGAGGTTCGCCGCAATCGTCTGTTCCGACGGCAGGCCCCGCCCCGACTCCACCCAGAGGTGGACGCTCCGGAGCAGTTCCCTGATCCCGTACAGCCGGCCGACGAACCTGGCGCTGGCATTGAAGTCGTCGTCGGGGAAGCCGATGAGGCGCGACATCGGTCGGGGGAAGGCGAGAGCCGCTGCTCCGAGGACGGCTCCACCGACGGCCATGCTGCGTGCCTGCCGGCGGACCTCGGGAGCCGTGTGCCTCGGGACGTCT
>QWHP01000535.1 GCA_021404985.1 Actinobacteria bacterium ATB1 | reverse complement strand
TATGCGATGAAGATCCAGGAGAGGGCCAACCCTGCGAGGACGGAGTAGATCACGAAGAGCGCCGTCGCGGTTCCTGCGCTGAGCTTGTTGATGCCTGCGCTGATCCCGATGCCGAGCCCGACCCAGGCGAAGAGCACGACGAGCCAGAGGAGCGGATTGCGTGTCAGGGTCTCGGCGATCCCCGTCGACTCACCCGACCACCAGGCCACGGCGCCGCTTATGGCGAGGGCGACGAACATCCAGCCGTAGACCTTCGGAAGGAGGCCCGACATCGCCGTCGCCACCGCTCCGGTTCCGGTCCCGGACACCTGTTGTTGCTGTTGGGGGTTCCAGCCCTGTGGGTTCTGGTACTGGTATTGCGCCATCGCGACCTTGCTTCTCGGGGCTTCTCCGGTTCGTTCCCCGATTCTATGAGCGGCCCGGAGGGGTCGTACGCGAAAGCCTCGTGTTGCGCGTTAGTGTCGCATCCATGGCCTCCGTCGGCGAGCATCTGCTCACGCTTCGACTCCGCAGGGAGCACCTCGACGCGATCGTGGAGCATGCTCTGGCGGGAAGGCCGAACGAGGCGTGCGGGCTCTTCGCAGGGGAGCGAGGATATGTCGACGTCGTCTATCCGCTCACGAACGTCGACGCCAGCCCCGCAACCTACCTCGTCGACTCCCACGAGCAGCTCGCCACGTTCAGGGAAGTCGAGAAGATGGGCCTGGAGATCGTCGGGTGCTTCCATTCCCACGTCACCTCGGAGGCGTATCCGAGCAAGACCGACGTCGCCCAAGCCTTCTATCCGGAATGGATATATGCGATCGTCTCGTTGAGAGATGAGGAACCGGAGCTGCGGGCATTTCGCATCCTCGACGGCGATGTGTGCGAAGTACCGGTCGAGGTGGACGGCTGAGTAGGATCGCCGTTGCCTCCTAGACAAACGGGATCCAGCGGGATCCCGGAAAGAGCATCGCCAGATCATCCGGGAGGGTTTCCTTGCCTGTCGAAGTCCGATTGCCGACCGTTCTCCGCCAATTCGCCGGTGGCGAGGCCGCCGTGGAATCCGAGGGCGCGACGGTGGGTCAGGTGCTCGCCGACCTCAGCGAGAGGTATCCGGGAATCGCCGAACAGCTCTCTGTCGGGAACTCCAACGACCTCCCGAGGTTCGTGAACGTCTACCTGAACGACGAGGACATCCGCTATCTCGACCAACTCGAGACCCAGGTGGCGGAGTCCGACGTCATCTCGATCATGCCCGCCGTATCCGGCGGTGGCTGAGCGTCGGTGCGCGCCAACTCGGTCCTCGACCTCATCGGTGACACCCCACTCGTCGACGTCAGCGTCCTGTCTCCCAACCCCGACGTAGCCATCCTGGCCAAGCTCGAGGGTCAGAATCCGACCGGATCCGTGAAGGACCGGGTGGCTCTCTTCCTCGTGGAGGACGCCGAGCGGAGGGGAATCCTCCGACCGGGTGCGGTGTTGATGGAACCCACTTCGGGGAACACGGGCATAGGGCTGGCGATGATCTGCGGGCTCCGTGGCTACACGCTCAAGGCGGTGGTCGCCGACAACGTCTCGGAAGAGCGTGTCGCCCTGCTGCGCATGTACGGAGCAGAGATCGTCTTCTCCCCGGGTGAGGAGGGTTCCAACGGTGCCGTTCGCCTGGCCCAGAGGCTGGTGGCGGAGAACGGATACGTCTTCCTCAACCAGTACGAGAACCCGGCGAACGTCGAGGCACACTACCGGGGCACGGGTCCGGAGATCTGGCGCGACTGCCCCGAGATCACGGCGTTCGTCGCCGGGCTCGGCACAGGCGGCGCCGAAGCCCACGTCGGCACCAGCGGCACGCTCATGGGCGTGGGGCGCTATCTCAAGGAGCGCAACCCCGCCGTGCGGATCGTGGCCGTGGAGCCCCCGTCGGGGGAGCTGGTGCAGGGCCTGCGAAGCCTCGACGAGGGATACACCCCGCCGATCTTCGACCAGTCGGTCCTGGACGGCAAGATCGTCGTCCGCCCGGGTCCGTCCGTCGAGTGGGCCAGGCGCATCCTCTCGGAGACGGGCATCTTCTCCGGGCTGTCGTGCGGGGCGGCGATGCTTGCCGCAGCGCGCCATGCCGAGTGTGTGGACCGCGGGACCATCGTCGTCCTCTTCCCGGACGGTGGCTGGAAGTACCTGTCCACCGGGGCCTGGCTCGAGGACATGGAGACCGTCGAGGCAACTCTCGATCGCGTGAGCATCTGGTGAGGCCGAGTGGACGACCGGCCGATCGGGATGTTCGACTCCGGTGTGGGCGGTCTCACCGTCGCCCGGGCCGTGATCGACGTCCTGTCCGCTGAGGATCTTCTCTACCTCGGAGATTCGGCACGGGGCCCCTTCGGGCCACGCCCGCTCGAGGAGGTCAGGGAATTCGCGATCGAGATCATCGACTGGCTGGTGCGCGAGGGTGTCAAGATGGTCGTCATCGCGTGCAACACCGCCGCTGCGGCCGCCCTGGACGAGGCGCGGTCTCTCTTCCGGGTACCCATGGTCGGGGTGGTCGAGCCGGCCCTCAGGGCGGCACTCCAGGTCACCGACGGCCCTCTCGGCATGATCGGGACGCAGGGCACGGTCGACTCCGGTACCTATGACTCCACGTTGGAGCGCCTTCGTCCGGGGACGAGTCTCGTCTCTCTGGCGTGCCCGGGGTTCGTCGAGTTCGTCGAGAGCGGCGAGGTGTCCGGTCCGCGGGTCCAGCCGCACGTGGACGCGACCCTCGCTCCCATGCGGGCTGCACACGTCGGCGCGCTCGTGCTCGGCTGCACGCACTACCCGCTACTTGCCCGCGCGATCTCCGACGCCATAGGGAGGGACGTGACTCTCATCTCCTCGGCGGACGAGACCGCGTTCGAAGTCGCGGACATCCTCGCCAGGGTCGGGATGTCGCGGGCCCCACGCGACGGGCCAGGCCGGCACCGGTTCGTTTGCACGGGCGACACGGCTGCGTTCCGAGGACTCGGGCGGCGCTTCCTCGGTCCCGAGGTCGAATCGGTCCAGGCGATAGATCTCCCACGGTCCGGACGGTGGTGACGTGGAGATGATGCAAGTGAACAAGCGTGAAATCCAGACGAGCGCCGGGCGTGTGATCCTCTCCGCAGTGAGGGTATAGTCACATGTCTCAAGGGGGATCAGTGCGTCTACGCATCCTGGGGTGCTCAGGGACGTATCCGACCTGCGGGACACCGAG
>QWHP01000072.1 GCA_021404985.1 Actinobacteria bacterium ATB1 | reverse complement strand
AGCATCCCCGTACCTGTCGACGGAAATGAAGTCGTGTACGCCGGAACGTTCGTGGTCGAAGGGGAGGGGCGGGCATCGGTCACGGCCACGGGACGGTCCACCCGGCTTGCCGACATCGCTGCCCTGACGCGGGCCACTCGCCGGCCCCCGAGCCCTCTCGCGCGCGAACTCAGGCGCGTCGTGAGGTACATCGCAACGATCGCCCTGTCGATAGGAGCCCTGTTCTTCCTCCTGTCCCTCGTGCTCGACATCTCGGTCCGGGACGCATTCCTCTTCGCGATCGGGGTCACCGTGGCTCTGGTTCCGGAGGGCCTCCTGCCCACGGTCACGCTCTCGCTCGCCGGCGGGGCGCAGCAGATGGCGGAGCGCAACGCCCTTGTCCGGCGGCTCGAGTCGGTCGAGACGCTCGGGTCCGTGACCTTCATCTGTACCGACAAGACGGGCACCCTCACGGAGAACCGCATGGCGGTCGTCGAGGTATGGACACCGGACGGGCGCGCACAGGTCGCCGGGACCGGGTACGAACCGGTTGCCGACGTCACCTCGAGTGGGGAGCACGCACGAGGGGCCGTCGAGGCTGTCGCCAGAGTCGGAGCGCGCTGTTCTACGGGGCATGCTGTGGAGCGCAACGGAAGCTGGGAAGCCCAGGGCGACCCGATGGAGGCGGCCCTCGACGTTCTGGCACGCCGCCTCGCGGTTGCGGTGGAGCGTGACGGAAGCAACGAGCTGCGTCGCTTCCCGTTCGACCCCCGGCGAAGGCGGATGTCCATCGTCACGCAGGACGAGATCCTCGTGAAGGGGGCACCGGACACCGTCCTCCCCCTCTGCATCGCAGGGACGGCCGGCGCTTCCGAAGCACTTGGAGAGATGACCGGCAGGGGACTGCGCGTCCTGGCAGTGGCGGGACGCCGGCGCGGCGATGAGATCCCCACTGAAGCGGCACAGGCCGAGAGGGAACTCACGCTGCTCGGCCTCGTCGGGCTGGAGGATCCGCCGCGCCACGACGTCGCGGAGTCGCTCGCAGCCTGTCGCACCGCGGGTATCAAGGTGGCGATGGTGACCGGGGACCATCCGTCGACCGCGGCCGCAATCGCCCGGGAGGTCGGGCTTTCGGCCGAAGAAGCTTGCGTGTTCACGGGCGCTGACCTTCCCGAGGACCTCGGGGAGCTCGCGGAAGTCGTCGACCGCGACGGTGTGGTTCTGAGCCGGGTCGATCCCGAGGACAAGCTCCGCATCGCGCAGGCTCTCCACCTGCACGGCCATGTCGTGGCGATGACTGGTGACGGGGTGAACGACGGTCCGGCGCTCCAAGAGGCCGACATCGGTGTCGCAATGGGTCGTTCGGGGACTGACGTCGCACGCGAGGCGAGTGACCTCGTTCTCCTCGACGACGACTTCGCGACCATCGTTGCGGCGATCGAGCAGGGCCGTGCGACGTTCCACAACATCAGGCGCTTCCTCACGTACCACCTGACCGACAACGTCGCTGAGCTCACCCCGTTCGTGGTCTGGGCGCTGTCGGCAGGGCAGATCCCCCTTGCGCTGACGGTCCTTCAGGTCCTGGCACTCGACGTCGGGACCGACACGCTCCCAGCCGTCGCCCTCGGTGCCGAGCAACCGCCACCCCACGTCCTCGACCGGCCACCCGTGTCCGGACATCTGATCGACCGCAACGTCCTCCTTCGTGTCTTCGGACGGCTCGGTCCGACCGAGGCGGCTGTGTCGATGTTCGCCTTCCTCGCCGTCCTCGTTGTCGGAGGTTGGGGGTTCGGGGACGACCCTTCGGCGAAGCTGCTCGCCACGGCATCGGGTGGTGCCTTCGCTGCCGTGGTTCTCGGGCAGGCAGCCAACGCATTCGCGTGCAGGTCCTCTGTCAGGCCGCCTTGGTCGTTGGGGTGGACCACGAACCGTCTCGTGCTCTGGGGTGTCGCCGCCGAGCTGGTGCTGCTCGCGCTGCTGCTCTACGTGGAGCCGGTGGCCGACGTCATGCGTCAAGCGCCACCCAGCACTCTCGGGTGGACGCTGGCCCTCGGCGCCGTGCCGGCGCTCCTCGTCGGGGACACGCTTCACAAGCGGCGCAGGCGCCGCAGGTTGCACCTGGACCGGTGAGTGCAACAGCGAGCTTCTGGGGTGACTGAGGGGATTCGAACCCCCGGCCTCCGGGACCACAACCCGGCGCTCTAACCATCTGAGCTACAGCCACCAGGGTCCGCCGGCAGCGGAACACGGCAACGGCCGCGAGTACCGAGGAAATGTAGCAGGCGATCCTCCCGGGGGCTTCTGCATACTCACGGGACGCTGCCCCAGCCCGACCCAGCCTGGCCCTGGACCCAGCCCGAACTCGCCGGACGCGAACGCATAGACCGACTCCTCCCCACCTGAACCGAGAGAGGCGATGCAGACGAGACACCACGCGCGCTTCCGACGCTCGTACTTGATGTCAAGCGTTTCGTTTCGGTTTCTGTCGTTGGTGGCTCGCGCCGAACCTGAACCTGGATGCGACAGATGTACGCGCGCGTTTCCGCGCAAACGCGCCGGGTGCTGGACGTGTTGAGCTCGGGTGAGGTCGACGTCCAAGACCCGGACGCGTCGTGCCAGGGACCGCAACGTCTCTTTCGTGGTCACAAGGACCGTATCTGATGTCATCTCGGCTCGGAACCCGGCCCCGGTCGAGACGATCTCTCCGATGGCCACGCCTCGGAGACGGCCCCGGAGCTCGTCGGGCCGGCGATGATCAGGAGGTGCATCCTGGTGAGCGCTGCCCTGCGCTGGGAACGAGCGGAACGTTTCGCGACGGCCAGGACGCGGATCGCCTCGACGTCGGCCGCATCGGTTGGGTCCGACTCGCCCTGGCGGCGCCGTCGCTGGCGGTTCGGCCGGCACACCTCCACAACCTCGACCCCGCGTTTCCGCGGAAGCGCGCCGTGCCGGCGATTACAGGGGACTCCCAAAACTTCCTCACCGCCCTGCCCAGCCAATCCCATGAAGGATCAGGGCTTGTGGAGGGCTAGCTCTCTGCCTCGGCCGCCCTCACCGAAGCCGACGTCCAGGACCGGGCGAGCACCAGGAGTAGCGAAGCACCGATCACGGCACCGATCCCGCCCACTGCGAGCAGGACGAGGGACGTCACGAGAGGCGAGGACCCACCAGGCGACCGGACGAGGTCCGTCCTCGTCAGCACCCAGACGGCGACAGAGGTGTGCGCCCAGACGAGAGCCACGAACGAGGAGACCACGACCGACGCGATGAAGGCCAGGATGCCCACTGAGTTCCGGTCCAAGTCTTCCCCTACTCCGATACCGACGGTTCAGGACCTCATCGGCATATCCGGCCACGATATCAGAGATTCGGACAACCGGTCCCATGCGGTTCCACACCGAACCCCGGGATTCCGGCCGGTCCGGAGCCTCCTTCTATCCTCGGCGGATCATGACGTCGTCGACAGGTCCGGTGGGGGAGATCGCAGAGCCGCGGCCCGTCCGATACCGGGGACACGGGATCGAGCTCAGCGCAGACCAGTGGGATGGGGACCCCGGGAGGACCGTGCTCTTCCTCCACGGTGGCGGGCAGACGCGCCAGGCGTGGGGAGGTACCTGCCGTGCCGTCGCCAGGCTCGGCTGCCGGGTGGCGGCGTTCGACCTCAGAGGCCACGGCGACAGCGGGTGGCCGGAGGACCCCGAGTACGACTTCGAGCACTTCGGACTGGACGTCCTCTCCATCCTGGATCAGCTCGGTGCGCCTCCCATCGCGGTCGGCGCCTCGCTCGGCGGCATCAGCCTCCTGACGGCGCAGAGGATCCAACCCGATCCCGAGACGCAGATCTTCACGGGAGTCGTCCTCGTGGACATCACGCCCCGCATGGAGCTCGACGGCGTAAAGCGGATCGCGGGGTTCATGACCGCCCACCCGGACGGATTCGAATCGCTCGAGGACGCTGCGGCTGCCATCGCCGGATACATGCCGCACCGGGAACCCCCCAAGGACACGTCGGGCCTCTCCAAGGTCCTGAGGAAGACGGACGACGGCCGCTGGCGATGGCACTGGGACATCCGATTCATCACGGCACGGATCAGCGACCGGAGCGAGATCGAAGAGCTCTATGAGGAGCGTTTCGATCATGTCCGGCAGGACATGCTTCACGGGGCAGGCCACATCCGCGTCCCGACCTGTCTCGTCCGCGGAACGAAGAGCGACCTCGTCTCAGAAGAGGGTGTCATCGAGCTGCTCGAGGTCCTACCGAACGGACGCTACACAGATGTCCGGAACGCGACCCACATGGTGGCCGGCGACGAGAACGACGCGTTCACCGAGGTCGTCGTCGAGTTCGTCAGGGACGCAGGGTGGGAAAGAGGATGACCTCCCGGATCGTCTCCACCTCGGCGACGAGCATCACGAGGCGGTCGATCCCGATGCCGAGGCCGCCCGTGGGGGGCATCCCGTACTCGAGGGCGCGCACGTAGTCGTAGTCGACGTCACCTGCCTCCGGATCGCCGGCCGCTTTTGCCCGGGCCTCGGCCTCGAAGCAGGCGAGCTGCTCGGCCGGATCGTTCAGCTCCGAGTAGGCGTTCACGAGCTCGCGACCGTCGACGATGAGCTCGAAGCGTTCGACCATCTCCGGGTCGTCGGGTTTCGCCTTGGCAAGCGGTGAGACCTCGCGTGGGTGGTCGACGACGAACGTGGGCTCGAACAGATCAGACTGGACCTTCCTGTCGTAGATCTCGTTCATCAGCTTGCCCGGACCCCACTCGTGCATCCACGAGAGCCCGAGGTCGTCGAGGATCAGGCGAAGGCGCTCGGTCCCCATCGAGGGGTGCACGTCGATTCCGAGCTGCTCGGAGATCAGCTCCTGCATGGAGACCCTCGCATAGGGAGGAGCGAGGTCGACCTCGCGGCCGCGCACGTTCACCTTCGTCGTTCCCCGAGCAGCGCGAGTCGCCCCGCCTATCAGCTCCTCCGTGAGCTCCATCATCCCGATGTAGTCGGTGAAGGCCTCGTATGCCTCCAGCATGGTGAACTCCGGGTTGTGACGCGAATCCAGACCTTCGTTCCGAAAGACGCGTCCGACCTCGAAGACCCTCTCCATGCCTCCGACGACAAGCCGTTTGAGATGCAGCTCGAGCGCGATGCGCAGATACACGTCGATGTCGAGAGCGTTGTAGTGGGTGATGAACGGTCGCGCCGTGGCGCCACCCTGGATGGTCCCGAGGACCGGTGTCTCCACCTCGACGAATCCCCGCTCCTTCATGAGGCTGCGCAACGCGTCCACGACCGTGTGGCGGATCCCGAAGATGCGGCGAGCCTCTTCGTTCACCATCAGGTCCGCGTAGCGCTGGCGATATCGCGTCTCGACATCTGCGATGCCCTTCATCTTGTCGGGCATCGGGCGAAGCGCCTTGGCGAGGAGCTCGAAGTCGCGGAGCTCGACCGACAGCTCCCCACGCTTGGTCGTCATGACGTTCCCGGTGGCGCCCACCCAGTCTCCGACGTCGACGGCCTTGAAGCGCGCCATGACGTCCCTGCCGCATACCGACTCGGACACGAAGAGCTGGATCTCTCCCGAGGCATCCCGCACGGTCGCGAAGACGAGGCGCCCGTGGCCGCGCACGAGCATGACACGGCCTGCGACACGAACTGGGGTCCCGGTCTCGGCACCGGGCTCGAGGTCGCCCCATCGATCGCGGATCTCAACGAGGGTGTGGGTGCGGTCGAAGCGTCGTGGATAGGGGTCGATCCCCTGGTCGCGGAGTCTCTCGACCTTCGCGTAGCGGTCTCTCAGCTCTGCGCGCTGATCCGCTTCTGTCTCGAGTTCCTGATCTTCCGGTTCGGCTGCGACGGGCACGTCGGCGCCCGAGCCGGGATCTGCGTCGGTCATGGATCGCAAGTTAGTGCCCTACCCGGGAGACCGGCTTCCGGGGCCGGTCTCCGGTGGTGTATCCACTGTTGAGCCCGACGCATCCAGAGGTGTCGAGAGGTGAGGTATGGCCTACGACCGTGACAACATCTTCGCCAGGATCCTGCGGGACGAGATCCCGTGTGACAAGGTCTTCGAGGACGACCACGTCCTCGCGTTTCATGACATCAACCCTCAAGCTCCTACGCACGTCCTCGTCATACCCAAGGGCGAATATGTCTCGATGGACGATTTCACGGCGAACGCCTCGGACGTCGAGGTCGCTGCCCTCTTCCGAGCCGTCGGCGCGGTTGCACGTGAGCTGGGGCTCGCGGGGTCCGGTTACAGGATCCTGGCCAACCACGGTCCGGACTCCCACCAGGAGGTGCCCCATCTTCACGTGCACATCTTCGGGGGCCGGCCCCTCGGACCCATGTTGATTCGTGGCTGATGCAGTCACGCGAGCGGGTCGCGAATAGACTCTGAGATCGGCCGCACGGCGACGTGTGCGGCGGCCGCCACTTCTCCCGCTGCAGCTCCGAGGAGCCTGATGAAGCCCGACATTCACCCCGAGTACCGACCCGTCGTGTTCAAGGACCAGTCCGAGGACTTCGCATTCCTGACCCGCTCCACGATCGAGTCGAACGAGACGATTGAGTGGGAGGACGGCAACACGTACCCGCTCGTCCGCGTCGAGATCTCCTCTGCGAGCCACCCGTTCTACACGGGCAAGATGAAGCTCGTCGACACTGCAGGGCGTGTTGAGAAGTTCCGCACGAAGTACCAGGCCGGAGCTGTGGCCCCGAAGCGCCACGTGTCCAAGAAGCGCCGGAAGGCCGTCGAGGCGGCGGAGCGCAGCCCGGAGGAAGAGGACTGACTGGGAACGGCTCCGAGTTCGCTGAGCGCCACATAGGGCCGGGCGCCACCGATCGCCGAAGGATGCTGGCTGAGATCGGCTTCGAAACCCTCGACGCGCTCATCGACTCGGCAGTTCCCAAGTCGATTCGCCAGCAGGAGCCCCTGGGCCTTGCGCCGGGAGCAAGTGAGCCCGAAGTCCTCGCACGTCTCCGCGAGATCGCATCGCGCAACGTGATCTGCACGAGCCTGATTGGCCTCGGTTACCACGACACGTTCACACCTCCTGTGATCCAG
The DNA here is from genome assembly GCA_021404985.1 of Actinobacteria bacterium ATB1. Taxonomy (GTDB): domain Bacteria; phylum Actinomycetota; class Acidimicrobiia; order UBA2766; family UBA2766; genus QWHP01. Next base: position 2,879 of record QWHP01000072.1, on the reverse strand, counting down.
CGCAACGTCCTCGAGAACCCGGGCTGGTACACCGCCTACACCCCCTATCAGCCCGAGATCTCCCAAGGGCGGCTCGAGGTTCTCCTCAACTATCAGACGATGATCTGCGACCTCACGGGCATGGACGTCGCGAACGCGTCCCTTCTCGACGCGGGCACGGCAGCGGCCGAGGCGATGACCCTTCTGCTGCGGGCGACGCCGAAGGGCCCGCGCCGGTTCCTCGTCGACTCCGACTGCAACCCGCAGGCCATCGACGTGGTCCACACTCGCGCCCACTACCTGGACATCGAAGTCGTGGTCGCAGACGTCACTGACGGCCTCGAATCGGAGCTGGCGGCCGGGCTGTTCGGCGTGCTCGTCGCGTACCCCGGGAGCAGCGGGGCCATACCGCCGCTCTCGCAGATCGTCGAGACATGCCACGCCGCGGGGGCCAAGGTCGCCGTGTCCGCGGATCCCCTCGCCCTGGTGCTGTTGCGCTCGCCCGGAGAACTCGGTGCCGACTGCGTGGTAGGGACGACGCAGCGGTTCGGGGTGCCGCTCGGGTTCGGCGGTCCGAACGCCGGCTTCATCGCCGTGCGCGAGAAGGCCGAGAGGAACCTGCCCGGTCGGCTCGTCGGCGTGTCGGTCGACAGTGCAGGCCGCCAGGCCTTCCGCCTCGCTCTTCAGACGCGGGAACAGCACATCAGGAGGGAGAAGGCGACGAGCAACATCTGCACGGCACAGGTGCTGCTCGCCGTGATGGCTGCCCTCTACGCGCAGTGGCACGGCCCCGAGGGACTGCAGGAGATCGCCCGGCGGGTGCAGCGTCGCACGGAGATCCTCGCCGAGGGCCTGAGAACTGCCGGCATGGCAGTCGGGCCGGACAGGTTCTTCGGCACGATCACGGTCGGGGTGGCGGGGCACGCCCGCCTGCTCGCCGGCCGTGCCCGGGAACGCCGGATCAACCTCCGCATCATTGACGACGACACCCTCGGGATCAGTCTCGACGAGACGACGACGCCGGAGCTCGTCGACACGGTCCTCGACGTCCTCGGTTCGGAGGTGCGCTGCGCCGACCTGGAGGCCGTTGCGCCTTCCGTGCTCGACGACTCGATGCTCCGGTCCGACCCGATACTGACGCACCCCGTCTTCCACGACTACAGGTCGGAGACCGAGATGTTGCGCTACCTGCGCCGGCTCGCCGACAAGGACGTGGGTCTCGACAGGTCGATGATCCCGCTCGGATCCTGCACGATGAAGCTCAACGCCTCGGCCGAGATGATGCCCGTGTCATGGCCGGAGTTCGCATCGCTCCATCCCTTCGCACCGCTGGACCAGGCCAGCGGCTATCTCGAGCTGATCAGCGAGCTGGAGGGGATGCTTTGCGAGATCACCGGCTACGACGCCGTCTCACTCCAACCCAACGCCGGGTCGCAAGGGGAGTATGCGGGGCTGCTCGCCATCCGTGCCTGGCACGAGAGCCGCGGCGATGGGCAACGCGACGTCTGCCTGATCCCGGCGTCGGCGCACGGCACGAACGCCGCGTCGGCAGCGATGGCGGGGATGGACGTCATGGTCGTCGCCTGCGACGAGAGCGGCAACGTCGACTTGGGCGACCTGCGTGAGAAGGTTGACGCAGCAGCAGACCGCCTGTCTGCCGTGATGATCACCTACCCGTCGACACACGGTGTGTACGAAGAACACGTGCGGGAGCTCTGCGACATCGTGCACGAAGCAGGTGGGCAGGTCTATCTCGATGGGGCGAACCTGAACGCTCTCGTCGGGCTGGCCCAGCCGGGCCGGTTCGGAGCCGACGTGAGCCACCTGAACCTGCACAAGACCTTCTGCATCCCCCACGGTGGCGGCGGCCCCGGTGTCGGTCCGGTTGCGGTGCGCTCCCACCTCGCCCCCTTCCTCCCCAACCACCCCGCCGTTCCAGATGCGGGCCCGGCAACGGGAATAGGCCCGGTCGCGGACGCCCCCTGGGGATCGGCCGGGATACTCCCGATCTCGTGGGCCTACATCTCGCTCATGGGTGCCGGTGGCCTGGTCGACGCGACACGGGTCGCCGTGCTCAACGCCAACTACGTGGCGCACCGCCTGCGCGGCCACTACCCGGTCCTCTACACAGGGGAGAAGGGACTCGTCGCCCACGAATGCATCCTCGACGTCCGTCCCCTGACGGCCGATACCGGCGTCACCGTGGACGACATCGCGAAGCGCCTCATCGACTACGGCTTCCACGCTCCCACGATGTCGTTCCCTGTCGCGGGCACGCTGATGATCGAGCCCACCGAGTCGGAGAGCCTCGGGGAGCTCGACCGGTTCTGCGAGGCGATGATCGCGATCAGGTCCGAGATCGACAGGCTCGGGGCAGGGGAGTGGCCCGAGGACGACAACCCGCTGAGATGCGCACCCCATACGGCAGAGGACGTCGCGGCGGACGAGTGGACCCATCCCTACTCGCGCACGCTGGCTGCCTATCCCGTCGAGGGACTCAGGTCCCAGAAGTACTGGCCCCCTGTCGGGCGCGTCGACAACGCGTGGGGAGACCGACACCTCTTCTGCACGTGCCCGCTCCCCGGAGAGGCCTGAACGAGGCCCGCCTCACATCTGTTCTGCCAGATAGGCCTTTGCACCGAGTTGGTCGATCAGGCCGAGCTGGGTCTCGAGCCAGTCGACGTGCTCTTCCTCCGACACGAGGATCACCTCGAGCAGGTCACGTGTTCCGTTGTCGCCCTTCTCGGTACAGATCCTGATCCCGTTGTTGAGTCGGGCTACCGCGTCGTACTCGACGCGCAGGTCGAGCTGGAACTGCTCCTGTACGGTGCCGCCGAGGCTGATCGGGCCCAAGCGCTGCACGTCGGGGTGGGCGTCGAAATAGAGGATGCGTTCGATGA
>QWHP01000534.1 GCA_021404985.1 Actinobacteria bacterium ATB1 | reverse complement strand
CGTCGGCCATGCGGTCCTCGTCGGCGAAGTAGCCGTTGAGCGTGTAGCGATCGCACGCATCGGCGGTCGTGAACTGGACCTGGCGAGCGTTGCTGTACGTCGCGATCCCACGCTCTGCCGCACGCTCGGCGAACTTGGCAAGGATGAGCTGGTAGATCTCCCACTCGGGCTTGGCCTCACCGGCGGGCGTGGCGCAGCGGTCCGAGAAGGTGAGGTTCATGACGTGGGGGGTCGGGATGTGAAAGCTGACCTTCTCGTAGTGCTGTGCCGCCGGCAGGAGGATGTCCGACCACAGGCCGGTCGAACTCATGCGGAAGTCGATCGAGACGATCATCTTCAGCTTCGGCCAGAGTGTCTCGAGGAGAGCCGTTCGCCCGCCTCGAGTGCGCCGGAACATGTTCCCGCCGCACTCGACGAGAACTCGTGGCTCTCTCTCGGGACGGGGCTCGTCCCTGTTCGTCCACCAGCCGCTCTGGAGTGCCTCGTCGAAGTACTCATCGAAGGTTCTTGGCAGGCTGTCGTCGCCCCATCCGGGCTTGTTCCAGCGTTCCTTGAAGCCGGCCTGCCAGTACCACCAGAAGGCGAGGGGGGACATGGTGGCACCGCTCGCCCCGCGGACACCGCTGCCGGCGCCCGTCTCACTGAGGATCTGGTTGATGCGCCGGACCGCGAGCTCCTCTGAGAGTGTCGGGTCCTCCTGCCTCACAGCGGCGATGGCCATGTCACGCATCGAGAGCAGCATCTCGGTGCCCTCGATGCCGGGCATCGTCTTGGCGGTTGCCACGCCCTGGCCGTCGAACATGCCGGCCGTCCAGGAACGGATTCCGGTGCCGTTCTTGCCCCAGTTGCCGGTGACGCCGAGCAGCAGGCACATGGCCCGCTCGATGAGGTCACCGTGGTAGTACTTGCACGAGTTCCAGCCGAGCATGATGTTCGTCTTCTTCGCCGCCGCCTTGCGGGCGATCATGCGAACGGTCTCGGGATCGACGGTCGTGACGGCTTGCTGCTGCTCGGGTGTGTACTCGGCGTCGAGCTTGCGCTTGAGGATGGCGAGGGCGGGCTCGACCTCGACGGTCGACCCGTCGTGGAGCGTGACCTCGAACTTGCCTTCGAGCGCGATCTCGCGGCCGTTGAGGAGGAGGTGGCCCCTGTCGGCCTCGATGAGACCGGCCTCGGGGTCCCAGTGGTAGAGCTGGTCCTCGCGGCCCTCCGGTCCTTCCACGTCGATCTGGCGCAGGTAGCGGCGGGTGTCGGTGCGAACGAGCATCGGCAGGTCGGTCTGCTCTCGGATGAACGTGTAGTCGGCGATTCCCTCGTCGAGGATCACCTGCACCATTGCGAGGGCGAAGGGCACGTCGTCACCCGGCGGCATCGGCACCCAGTAGTCGGCATGCATGTGCGATGCGTTCAGGTCCGGGGAGATCGAGACGACCTCGGCCCCGTGGTACCTGGCCTCGAGCATGAAGTGATAGAAGGGGATCCGGGTGAACGCAGGGTTCATGTGCCAGATCAGGATGAGCTCGGAGTGGAACCAGTCGTCTGCGGACGAGACGGGGTTGAACTTGCCGAACGTCTCGTGGAGGCCGATCGAGAAGTCGTTGAATGAGGCGTGCAGGTCTAGGAGTCGCCCGCCGATCGTGTTGAAGAAGCGGTAGGTCGGGACGACCGTCGCGATCTCGGGTGTTCCCTCGTGCACGATCGCCTCGGGTCCCTGCTCCTCGATCGCGTCGAGCATGGCGTCCGCTATGTCCGTGCAGGCCTCGTCCCACGAGATCTGCTCCCACTCGCCGCTGCCGCGTTCGCCGACGCGGCGCATCGGGTGCATGACGCGGTCGCCGTCATAGAGCTG
>QWHP01000533.1 GCA_021404985.1 Actinobacteria bacterium ATB1 | reverse complement strand
CTGCAGTACCCACGTGAGTGGCCAGAGAGCGTACGTCCACTGCAATGGGCTCGTCGCCCGGGGCCCACTCGACGTGAAGTTCAGGATCGTGAACAGCCAGTGCCAGATGACGACGACGAGGAGGCTGAAGGCCCGGATGAGGTCGACGTAGGGATCACGGCCGACCGGGTCGGCTGCCTCACGGCTCGTCGCGTCGGCCTGGAGTTCCTCAGACAAGGACGACGTCTCCACCGAGAGTCGATTTCAGCTCGGCGTAGAGGCCGCTGCGGGCCTCCACGTTGAACTCGTCGGAGAGTCGGACCACCGTCTCGGAATCGGCGTTACGCAGATGGAGATAGACGGGCGCGTCCCCGGGGTGCGCAGACAGCGTCCGGCGCAACCGCTCCAACGTCACCTGGGTCACCCGCGCTGACGCTATCCGGAGGCGAACGGCCTTGGATTCCGTGGTCAGATCGGGACGCACCATCTCGAGGACCGAGAGCCGCAAGTCGTCGTCGCGCGTGTCGACCCTGCACTTGAGGAGGTACGGCTGGTCCTCCTCCACGGCGACCTCCGACCTCGCGAGCGCCGACGGGAACACGATGACCTCGGCCGAACCGGTGTAGTCCTCGACCTGGAGGATCAGGAAGCGGTCGCCCTTGCGTGTGAACCGGGTGTCCAGGGAGACGATGACACCGCCTATCCACTTGACCTCACCCGCCGGCCTCCCCTCCTTGATCTCGGCGATCGTCGCCTCGACGTTGGCTCTCAGCGCCCGCTCGAGCCCCCGGAGGGGGTGGTCCGAGACGTAGAGGCCCAGCATCTCCTTCTCGAAGCGAAGCTTCGTGACTCGGTCGAACTCGTCCTCGGGAACGCACGGGAGGTCGACCGCATGCGAGGGCTGCGTATCGTCACCGCCGACGTCGAACAGCGAGAACTGCCCTGCCTCCTCCCGACGCCGCTTCTCGAGCACGAAGTCGATGACGGACTCGTGCACCTCGATGAGGCCCCTGCGTGTGTGCCCGAGGCAGTCGAAGGCGCCGCCTTTGACGAGGGATTCGACCGTGCGCTTGTTGAGGCACGCCACGTCCACGCGCCGGCAGAAATCCTGGAAGTCGCGGAACGGACCGTGCTCGCTACGCTCGGCGATGATCGCCTCGACAACTCCCTCGCCGACGTTGCGGACCGCTGACAGCCCGAAGCTGATCACGCCGTCCTCGACGACAGAGAAATCCGTCTCGGACCTGTTCACGTCGGGTGGGAGGACCTTGATCCCCATCTCGCGCGTCTCCGCCAGATAAACGGCCGGCTTGTCCTTGTCGTCCTTGACGGACGTCAGGAGCGCAGCCATGTACTCGGCAGGATGGTTCGCCTTCAGGTACGCCGTCTGGTATGCGATGAACCCGTAGCAGGCCGCGTGGCTCTTGTTGAAGGCGTAGTCGGCGAAGGGCTCGATCATCTCGAAGAGCTCCTGCCCGAGTGCCTCGCCGTAACCCCGCTCGGCGGCCCCGTTCACGAACTTCTCCGCGTGCCGGGCGACGATCTCGCGCTTCTTCTTACCGATCGCCTTTCGAAAGTCGTCGGCTTCGGGAAGGGAGTAGCCGGCGATCGTACGGGCCACCTCCATGACCTGCTCCTGGTAGCAGATCACCCCGTACGTACCCGAGAGCACAGGCTCGAGGTCGGGATGCGGATACGAGACGGGACGGCGACCGTTCTTTCTCTCCGCATACTCCGTGTGCATCCCCATGCCCATGGGCCCGGGTCGGTAGAGGGACACGAGAGCGATGAGGTCCTCGAATTCGGTCGGCTGAAGTTGCTTGATGAGCGCTCGCATCGGAGCGCCTTCGAGCTGGAACACACCCACCGTGTCGG
>QWHP01000071.1 GCA_021404985.1 Actinobacteria bacterium ATB1 | reverse complement strand
GCCTCGAACGTATCCCGGGTCAAGATGTCGAAAGCCAGCCCGAACTTGGTCCACATCTCGTCCTGCCACTGCTCGACGAGACTCCCCGGCGCGACCACCAGGCAGCGGGCGACATCGCCGCGGGCCATCAACTCCTTGATGAACAGGCCCGCCATGATCGTCTTGCCCGCCCCCGGATCGTCCGCGAGGAGGAAGCGCAGCGGCTGGCGGGGCAACATCTCCTCGTACACCGCCTCGATCTGATGCGGCAGAGGCTCCAGATCCGACGTTGTCACAGCCAGATACGGGTCGAAGAGGTAGGCGAGGGCGATCCGGCGCGCCTCGGACACGAGACGGAAGAGGTTGCCGTCGGCGTCGAACGCGAAAGCCCGACCCGAGGACTCGACGGCGAGCCGGCTCTCGTCGTCCCGGTACAGGAGTGTCTCGTCGACCCCGCCGGTCTGTGACCGGTACGTGAGACGCAAGGCTGCCGTACCGTGCCACGTGACCTGCACGACCTCGACCGGGCCCGAGGGCACGACACCGGACACGGCAGCACCAGGCGTGAGGTCCTCAAGCCTGGTTCCCTCGGACACGATCCTCCCCAGCGGTGCGACGACGGGTGGTGCTTGGGACTCTAGACCGGACCTGGGGCACCGGCGTTTCAGTCAGCCGGCGGCGAGGAACTGACGCACGACCCGAGTCGGTAGATCGGCGGGAACGCCCTTGGGGTCGATGTAGTGCTGCAGGAGCGCTCCGGCGTCGAGAGCGAGGATGGCAGCAGCCAGGTCGTCGAGGTCGAGTGACGGCTCGAGACCGAAACGCCGACAGATCTCGCCCAGGGCCGTACCCATCTTCTTCCTCGCGGCGGCGTACTGCCTGGCGACCTTGCGGCGCACGGGCGGGTTGCGCATGGCGTACAGCCAGAACTCGATGGAGAGGACGAAGGCGCTCTCAAGCTGCCGGGTCGGCCGCCGCGTCGCCTGCTCCGCCAGGGCTGCGAACATCTCCTCCTCGTCCTCGTACGCGGCGAGCTCGACGAGGTCGCGGGCGACCTCGTCCATACGGTGCTGCATGATCGCGAGGAAGAGCTCGTCCTTGGACCCGAAGTTCGAGTAGAAGGCACCGCGTGTGTACCCGGCGCGGGCGACGATCTGCTCGATCGACGTGTCCGTGAATCCGTTGGCGGCGAACTCGGCTGCAGCCGCCTGGAGCAGGCGGCGACGCGTCTCCTCCCGGTTCTTGGGTCGTCTGCGCGGGTCCACGTCGGTACCGGCCACGCGCCCCACAGTAGCCGCACACCTCCGGCAACCGGATTCAGGACCCCGACGGCCCGAGCGCCCCCACGTACTCGGCGAGCCAGGCGTCGGAGACCTCCCGTCCCGCCGGCAACGAGGCCGTGAACGAGTGCGCCGCGAACGGCCAGAGGGTCTCGGGGATGTTCCCGGGGTTCGTGACCATGTTCCATCCGTACCCGTCGACGAACGAAACGGCACCCTCAGGTGATCTTTCGACCTCGGGCAGTGCGGCGAGCGCAACGAGAGCCTCGGACGTGACGTTGCGCACGATGCCGTCGTCCTCACCGTATTGGAGCAGGACGGGACGCGCCGGACCTCCGTCCAAAGGCTCCCGGTAGAGGTCCGCGTAGTTCGCCCCATCCGCCGGGTCGAGAGCATGTTGGAGGAGCGCCACGCCCAAGGCTGTGTCGGTCCCCGGCCCGCCGTGCGGTACGACACGCCCCACGGCCCCCCAGAACCAGATGGGAAGGTGCACGAAGGTGTCCATGAGACCGATGCCGCACACATTCAGGATGCCTCCGTCGAGCTCGGGCACGACTCCCAGCAGCGCCGCCCCGAGCATTCCTCCGTACGACGTGCCCTGGTAGATCACGTGGTCGCCGCGCAGGTCCGGTGCGCCGTCGCCCGAACGTCCCGGATCGTTGCGGGCTGCCGACCCAGGCGGCAGCACGTCGAGACGAGCCAGCTCGTCGCCAAGCGCTGCGCGCAGGGAGGCGATGTCGACGACACCCTGGAGGAACATCGCGCTGAACTTGGCCTGGTCCGCAGGCCGGTCCAACAGCAGCACGTAGTCGCCGTCGATCAACACCCTGGTCCCGCGATAGGACCAGTCGATAGCGATGGTGGCGACGCCGTGCAGTGCGTTCTGCACCGACATCTCGATCATGCGCGTCTTGTTCCCCGCGAAGCCGTGCCCGTAGATCGCGACCGGAACGGGTGCCTCCACGGCTGCAGGCGGTACGAGCGCCTGGAACGTCGTCCAGTAGGCGTGGCCCGGTCCGTCGGGTACGAAGGTCCCGTCGGGCTCCTGGAAGTTCGTCAGGCGAACACGCCCGTACACGGTGACGGCCCCGGGCGGCCGGGATGCGCTCTGCACGGCGTCGATGCGCCCCGGATGGCGCCACTGCGCCGCCGTGTGCACCGCCCGCAGCATGTCGGCACGTGCGTCGGACGCCGCGCGAACGGTGAAGTCCGTGAGCGACACGAGCGTCTCCGGCTCGACACCCTTGCTCTCGAGAAAGTCGAGTACCCCGGCACAGTGCCGCGAGACGGGTGACCTTCCGCCCTCTACGACCTCGCGCACTCCGGGGGGCGGCTCGTACGCGGTCCCGTCCGACCGTCGCAGGGATGTCGTGAGCGCAGCGACGATGCGGTGGCCATGTGCGAACCGCACGGCCGGCCATGCGCGTACGACGGCCGACGGCTGCGCGGACCGCGCGGCGTCGGCATCCATCTCGACGCGTACGGACACGCGCGTCCCGGCGTCCAGGTCGAACACGACGAGCGCTTCCCCACCGTCGGGCGGGATGGTCGCCCTGTCCGGCGCAGCGTCGAGCTCGAAGAGCACCGGACCCGCAGCCGAGAACCCCGTCGCCCCGTCGAGGACCCGGGACGGCAGGCCCGTCACCGGCACGAGCGCGCGGTAGGCATCGGTCACGATCTCGTCGCTCACGTCGACCCGTCGCCCCGTAGGCGACGACGTGTCCGGCACCGTGTACAGATCGCTCGGGAAGGGCAGGCCACACGCAGTCAGACCCAGGGGATTGCAGGGTGCAGCGAGGGGTTGTGGTTCCTTCGCCTGCACCGATCCCGGGAGGACAACGACCAACAGAATGAGGCTCGTGCAGACAGCAAGACTCAGCCACGGCACTGACACGAGAACAGTCTTCGGATTCCGGAACATGTCGCAACCTCTCGGCAGGCGGGAGCGTGCGGCCCCGAGGGCACTCTTGCATTCGTTAATGTATAGTTGGATACAGTGATGTATCTCACCATATCCGGAGACCTGGCAGGCCGCCTCGCATCAGGTCGTGAACCACAAAGGACTGTCCCATGCTCGACGCAGACGGAATCCCGGACACCAGCAGACACTTCTTTGAGGACGCCCGATTCCTCGTCGTCGAAGCCCGCGTCGCACGCGAGGCGGCTGCGGCGATGCTGCCCCCTCCCCTGAGGCTTGCCGATCCCCCCACGGCCGAATTCTTCTTCGCCGACTACCCACGGACGGCCTTCGGGTCCGTGTACAAGGAAGGCGGCATCCTCCTCCACGCCGAGGACGCCGACGGGCCGCTCCTGCACTGCCCCTGGATCGTGGTGGACGACGGCACAGCACTCGTCCTCGGCCGCGACCTCCTGGGCTTCCCGAAGAAGCTGGGCGAGGTCTCCTTCGACCTGGTGGGTGACTCGTTCACGGGCGTCGTGCGACGCAATGCGATCGAGCTCATGCGGATCGAGGCCGAGCTCGGGGAGATCGAGGATCCACCCACCCCGGTCCTCGAGGGCCGGGCAGTGAACGCGATCGGTTCCCTGCTCACCGGGATGAAGCTCATCGAGGCGCGCACCGGCGAGGACGTCAGGAGCGTGCGCCTCGCGCACGCAAAGGTCCATCTGGGCTCGAGTCCGAGGGACCCACTCGGGGGGCTGGAGCCGACTGTTGTCGGCCCCGGACGCTACGCCGTGCTCGACTACGGTGGGGGCGGCGGCCTGCCTCGGGTCGTCGGTGACGTGGATGCCGGCTGGGTGTCGCGCAACTTCTGGGTTCGCTCCCTGTGATGTCCCGACGACACGAGGAGAACGGGGCCGAGTGATGCGGGCAGCGGTCGTCGACGAGAACTCCGCACTCTCCGTCCGGGAGGTTGCCAATCCCGAGCCCACAGAGGACCAAGTGCTCGTCGCAGTCGCGGCGTGCGGCATCTGCGGGTCGGACATCCACATGCGGAGGTCCGGGCTGGTATTCCCGGGGATGGTCATGGGCCACGCGCTCTCAGGCGTCGTAGTGGCCGTGGGTGACGCTGTCCACGGCTGGCGGGAGGGCGACGCCGTGACCGTCATGCCGTACCTGCCCTGCGGTGCGTGCGCCGCATGCACACGCGGGCTCCCGCAGGTCTGCAGCAACCAGGTCCGTACGGCGATGGGTGTCGGCCCGCGTCCCGGTGGACTTGCCGAGCTCGCCACGGTCTGGCCCGGACAGCTCTTCGAGCTGCCCGAGAACGTGCCAGTCGAGGCGGGTGCCCTGGCCGAGCCTCTGGCGGTCGGCCTGCACGGCGTCGAGCGCGCAGACCTGACGCCCTCGGACAGAGCGGTCGTCCTGGGCGGAGGCTCGATCGGCGTCATGACCGCTCTCGCCCTGCGTGCGGCCGGCCTTCGTGACCTGGTCGTGAGCGAGCCCTCCGGACCGAGACGCGAGATCCTCGAGGATCTCGGCTTCGAGGCGGTCGCCCCCGCGGACCTGACTCGACGCGGCGACCAACCCGACGTCGTGTTCGACACGACCGGCGTGGGCGCAGCCCTCTCCGAAGCTGCCACTCTCGTGCGACCCGGGGGCACCGTCGTGCTCATGGGCCTGGTCGAACATCCGGCCGAGATCGTGCCGGCCCGCTGGCTCCTCAAGGAGATCGACGTGAGAACATCCCTCGCCTACGGCGACTGCTTCCCCGACGCCGTGGCCGCTCTCGGCGACGGCCGCGTCGACATCGAGACGCTCACGGCGACATGCATGCGACTGGACGAGACGGAGGAGGCGTTCCGGCGGCTCGCCTCGGCGCAGGCACCCCCGAAGATCCTGATCCTGCCTCGCTGACCCTGCCTCGCAGTGCCTGCCTCGCAGCCGGTCAGCCCCGGGACGGCAGACAGGCGTCCGGACCCCCTGTCTCGAACAGCTCCCGGTCGCACACTCCCCCGAGCGGGAAGTACTCGGCCATGACCTCCGCCTCCGCACCCGGCCGAACGTCCTGGATGGCGTGTGCAAAGCCGCCGTCGGGCAGCATGTTGCGCAGCGTCAGCGCGTTGTCCACACCCGGCCGGCCCCACGGCACCCACGTGATCCCCTGTTCAGCATCGGCGTTCGCCGGCGCGGGGGGAAGTGAGCCCACGTAGGTGTAGTAGCCGTCGGAGTCCAGCACTGTCTCGAAGTCCCCGGCACAGTCCGCCGAGGGCAGGGGCCAGGTCAACATGTGCACGCACAGCGACCAGTAGCGCAAGTCGTGTGGGTCCGTGACGTGAGCGCCCGCCCGCGTGTCGGGGTATGTGGGAGCCTTTGCACGGATCACCGCGACCTTGCCCGATCCATATGGGGCCACGCCGACGAGATATGCGTCATCCGGGTTGGGGAACACGTGGGCGGCATCATTCAGCCGGAACTCGATCGGTGTGACGGCACCCTCCTCCGGAGCCTGCGTCGCCCTTGGCCGTGGCGGCATCATCCCCCCGGCCACGGCAGAACCCGCCTTCACGTCATGCACCGAACCTGACAGTGCCCGCCCGCACGTGGGCAGTCGTCTCTCGACCAAACCGTTGAAGAGCCTGAGCGTGACTTCAGGCAGACCCATTCCTCCCGTCCAGTCCGACGGGTCGTCGGGCACGTACACGCGGTAGCTGAGGAAACCGACGCCGATCGTCCCGGAGTGGGCGATCGCGGCGAGATCGTTGTCGACCTCGTCCTCGCTCTGGGGCACGGAGAGACCAGGACGAACGCGCACCGTGTAGCGCCTCGCCTCCGGCTCCTCGGGTACACCCTTGACGACGAACGGGTTCTCGCTCCCCTCGTCCGGGGAGATCTGCTGGTCGTTCAGCGAGTCGATCACCGTCCCGAACCCGTACGTCTTGATCGACATGTACCTGCCCTCTGGGAACGATCCGGTCACGACGAGCTCGCTACCGGGGAAGAGGATGTACGGCGTCGCCCAGAACATGGCGTTCGTCTCCGGCCAGATCACGTTGTTCGCCGGATCCATGACGAAACCCCACGCGCAGCCGCCCGTTCCCGCCTGCCCTGTCTCCCGGGCTGACGCCGTTGCCGACTGCACACTGCCGTCGGCAAGGAACGAAACGGACGCAAAGACAAGGACGAGGCACACGAGTCGGACGTCGGACCTCACACCGCACCTCCACCAGCGAACAGGTTGCATACGTAGATGTATGGAACAATACAGCATTGTATCTACTTGGGAAGCGAGAATCCCTCGTCGAGGAATCGGCTGTATCTACGTAGTGGTCCGGTCCGCGATCAGCCGCCGATACCCGATGCCTCTGCCATCGTCATCAGCTCCGCCGCGTCGGCGGGCAGGAGCACGCCGCGTGCCACGGCGTCGTCGGCCGCGGCCTGCATCTGCGCGACATAGGCATCGTGGGTCGGATACAGCTCGCCGAGCACCTCCGGCGAGAACCGCGCCGTGAGGCCGAACAGACCGCACGTCGTGGCCCGGTAGTTGGCGATCGGAACGTCGATCGGCGGCAGACGCAGCCCCCCGAGCACGTTCCCATGCTCGTCGCGGGCGGGCCGCCCGCCGACTCGGACGAAACGCGGGACGGACGCCGGTGGCAGGCCCGTCCGCACCCAGCGGTCGACGGAAACGAGTGCGGCCTTCAGCGCGTACCGGTCGGGGAAGTAGTTCTGGGGGCAGGAGCCGCCGTAGCTGCGCTCGCCGTACTGGATCGCCGCGTCCGCATCGTAGGCAGGCAGAAGGGGATGCAGCACCGGTGGCAGGACGGATCGCAGCGCCATGTACACCAAGGCCTGCAGGGCATACCAGTCGACGTGCGACGCTCCCGCGATCTGTAGAGGCCGCTGTCGGGCGCGTGACCCTCCGGTGCCTGCAGGGTCTCCGCCTCGCTGTCCACCCAGAGCACGGGAACGAGGTCGTCGCGCACTTTCGCCACGGCGGACACTGTCGGCATGAACCCGTCGACGACACCTGCCCGCTCCTGCACGTGATCGATGTAGATGTTGAGCGTGTAGCCCGACTGCGAGGCTCCGGTGGCGATCACACGTTCGACGAGCAGTCCGCCCATCGGATCGACGGCACCTCCGCGGCCGGACTTCACCGTCCGCGCCGCCTGCGTGAAGATGTCGAAGGCAAAGTCGTCTCCGGGATGTGAGACGCCTCGGTAGCGGACACGATCCCAGTTCACCAGCGAGAGGAAGCCCGACATCGCCCCGGTCTTCTGGGCGGTCACCCCCACCCAGGCGTAACCGTCGGCGAGGATCTGCTCACGCGTCTCGGCCCAGAGGACGGGCGCGTCCAGACCGCCGGTCACGTTGTTCCACTCGACAAGCGCCGTGCCGTTGAAGTCCGCCGGGTCGACTGGACGGATCACCTGGATCCGGGTCGTGAACGGGGCCGTCCGTTCAGGGGCCGCCGTCACGCGGAACAGCACGGGGGAGAGGAGGTCGAGCGCAACGTGGAGCCCGTTGTTGGTCGCCACCCCGGAGAGGAGATACTCCTCCTCGACGTATCCGAGGCCGGCGAGGTCCTCGAACGCCGACATGAACGGCCGACCCGTACGCGCACCGCCGACAAGAGGTCCCGACACCTCGGGCAGGACGGTCGCAGCCGCGGCGCTGGCGGCTGTCTCTGCCCCGGCTGACGGCACGAAGCCGGCCGGCGACCCACCCAGAGCCACGGACGCCGTCACCAGCGTTACCACCACCACACACCTCAACCGCACCTGGCACCCCCACTGACCGTCTGGGCCGAGTCTGTCAGCGCCCACCACCACTCATCAAGCCGCCGACCCGTGAGCCGGGTGTCGCCCCGGTGAGCGGCCGCTCGCCGATCGCCAACATCAGGCTGTGATCTTCCGGCCCAGCCCGACCAGGCGACGTGTGCCGCAGTCCGCCGCGCGACTACAGAAGGTCGTTCCCGACGCGGCCCTCGTAGGGGGCTCCGCGGCGGCGCTACACGCCGGGCATCGGGATTCCTTCGACCACGATTATGTCCTGTCCGATCTCGTCGCCCGTGCCCCCTGTCTGTCAGGGTGATGTGAGACACCTCGCGTAGCGGTTCTTCACTCCCGACAGGGCGAGAACGGACACCCTTGTGATGACTTTGACCACTGCGGATCTCAACGGTCGCGCCCAGACTGGGCTGATGGATGAGATCGGCCCGGCGCCGCGACCGAAGCGCCGCACGTTCACCCGGGCTGAGAAGCTCGGTCACCTCAACACGTACGACGCGTTGCCCAAGGGCTCCGACGAGTGTGGCGCCTACGTGCGACGCGAGGGCCTCTACTCCTCGCACATCTCCGAGTGGCGCCGCCAACGCGACTCGGGTGCGCTGGCCGGCGGCCCCGCGAAGGGCCGTGCGGGCAAGCGCACCGCGGAGCAGGTCGAGCTGGACCGGCTTCGCAAGCAGAACCCCCGTCTCGAGGTCGAGCTCGAGCGAACCAAGACCGCGTTGGAGATCACGAGAAGAGTGCACGCGCTCTTGGAGTCCATCTCCGAGAGCGCGGACACCGAGCCGAGGTCAAAGCCGTGATCGACGACCACTTCGACGACCTCGCCAACGCGACGTGCACCCGCCGAGCCGCCCAGCTCCTCGGCCGGTCGCGCGCCACCCACTACCGGCGTCGTCAGCTCCCGACGCTCGGCCCGCCGTCGCCGCGACCGACCCCGCCCAACGCGTTGTCCGACCCCGAACGCCAGCACATCCTGGCGGTGTTGCGATCCGAGGAGTACTGCGACCTGGCCCCAGCCCAGGTGTGAGCCCGGCTGCTCGACGATGGCATCTACCTGTGCTCGATCTCGACCATGTATCGGCTGCTGGCGGTCGCCGGGGAGAACCGCGAACAGCGCCGCCAGCGCACCCACCCCGCCAAGAAGCGCCCCGAGCTCATCGCCCGAGCACCCAACCAGGTGTGGTCCTGGAACATCACCAAGCTCCGCGGCCCGACACGGGGCGTGTACTAAGAGCTCTTCGTGATCATCGACATCCACTTCCGCTACGTCATCGACTGGATGATCGCTCCCGCTGAGACCGGCGAACTCGCGGCCGACTTCATCGACCGCGCCATCGCCGGCCAGGGCATCGCCCGTGATCAGCTCACCCTCCACGCCGATCGCGGCACCTCGATGACCTCGAAGCCGGTCAGCCAGCTCCTCGTCGACCTCGGCGTCGCCCGATCCCACAGTCGACCCCACGTCTCCAACGACAACCCCTACAGCGAAGCCGCGTTCAAGACCCTCAAGTACTGCCCAGCGTTCCCCACCAACTTCGGGTCGATCCACGACGCCCGCGCGTTCTGCGAGACGTTCTTCGCGTACTACAACCACGAACACCGCCACTCCGGCATCGGGCTGCACACCCCGGCGTCGGTCCACTACGGCACCGCCACCGAGATCCGCGCCCAGCGCGCCCGCACCCTCGACGCCGCCTACGCCGCCGACCCCGCCCGGTTCCGCGGCCGCCAGCCCACCCCACCCAAGCTCCCGACCAAGGCCTGGATCAACGACCCATCCCGAGAAGCACTCATACAGAACACGTAACCCGCTCGTGCCCCAAAATCCTTGACAGGCTCCGGTGCGAAGCGGTGCTCGAAGCCGTCGAAGCGACAGAGGGTAGGGCGACTTCCGTGCAAGCCTCGAAGCCACCTTTCACGCGGGTAGCCGGCGTCTGTTCTCACGGCACGGTGATCGCACTCGCGGATCCGAACCCCCCGGGACGCGGACGTGCTCGACGAGCTCCCACGCTTCAAGCGC
>QWHP01000532.1 GCA_021404985.1 Actinobacteria bacterium ATB1 | reverse complement strand
CCACGCAGGGGATCGTTCCCCCGACGCCCATGTGAACGGGGGGACACCCGAAACCCTCGGCGAGCGCGACATCGGCAGCGTCGAACGCCGGGCCGGACGGTTCGCAGACCCACGCCGGAACGGCCTCTTCGGTCAGGAACTCGACCTCCGGATTCCAGGGAATCGAGGAAAGGAGGTGTTCGCGCAGGAGGTCAAGGCATCGATGGGGATCCTGCCCGGGAGCAAACCGGAGACTCACGCGCGCTGCAGCCTCTGCGAGTATCTGGTTGGAGGATCCGGCGATCGGATGTGAGTCGATCCCGACGATCGAGATCGAAGGTCGAAACCAGAGCTTCTCCAGGATCGGACGGCCTGGATCGCCCGTCAGCTCGGCATCCTTGACGAGTCCCCACTGCGCACGTAGGGCCTCTTCGTCTGCGTCGAGAGCGGCAAGACGTTCCCGCTCGCGTGCGGTCGGTTCTCGCACGTCGTCGTGGAAGCCGGCTATCGCGATGTCCCCGTCGTCGGAGGTCAGAGATGCGAGGCCCTTCGCGAGTGCCATGGCGGGATCGGGGACCGGCCCCCCTGCGAGTCCGGAGTGCAGGGGAGATCTCATGCTCCTCACCCGAACGACTGCCGAGCCGACTCCGCGCAGTGCATAGGTGATCCCGGGAACTCCCACTGCCCAGTTGCCGGCATCGGCGAGCACCAGCACATCGGCGGCGAGCTCGTCCGCGTGTCGCTGGAGGAACGACTCCAGGTTCGGGGACCCGATCTCCTCTTCGCCCTCGACGAGAATCCGGACGTTGACAGGCATGCTGCCCGTTGCGTCGAGCCAGGCGGCAACGCAGGCGGCATGTGCCACGGCACCTGCCTTGTCGTCGGCCGAGCCCCTTCCGTAGAGCCGGCCATCGCGCTCGGTCGGGACGAACGGGTCCGACGTCCATCTGTCCGCGAAGCCGGGCGGCTGCACGTCGTGGTGCGCGTAGAGAAGCACGGTCGGAGCGGAGGGGGCGTGGAGCCATTCCCCGACCACGTTCGGGTGGGCGCCGTCGACACCCAGGAGGCGGACGTTCTCGAGTCCCGCCAGTTCGAGGATCTCGGCGGTCTTCTCGGCGGACCGCACGACCTCGGCGGGATCGAAATCGGGAGCGCTCACACTCGGGATGCCGATGAGCCCCTCGAGTTGCGATCGAGCGCGTGCGCTCGATCCGCTGAACGATTCGACGGCGTCGAGTGCCTTCACGTCACCTCCGGAGTGGGTCGGCCACCTCCCCGGGTCACGCTACCAGTCGCTAACGCAGGTCCATGTCTTGCAGCAAGGAGGCCGTGGCCGCGAGCTCCGCTGCTGCGGTCCCTGTGCCCAGGCGGAGTGTCACCCTGTCGAGCACCAGCATCTGGTCGACCGGCGAGAGGCGCAGGAGACCCCGCGTGGCGCGCGCCGGAGCGATCGCTGTCAACGGGGCATCGAGCAATCCCGTGACGAGCACGTCGTGTTCGCCGTAACGGGCAGCGCGCACGATCACGTCGGTCGGATCACCTGTGCCGAACTCGAATTGGGTCGTGATGCCTGCCGAATCCATGTAACGGCGTGCCTGCTCGAAGGCCGAGTTTCCCGACCCGGATCGGAAGGTGGAAGGGTCGAAGCTCGAGCTGCTCCCGCTCAGGCGTTCGAACAGGCGGCGCTGAACCGAATCGCGGCGTCGCTCGACGGTGGACACCTTCAGACTCGCGCCGCTCCGCCACGCCAGGTGGGCACCCACCAAAGCAGCGAAACCCCCCGCCGGGGCCGAGCCGGCACCTACCAGAACGCGCCGGTAGGGGCATGCCAGGGCCTTGCCGCGCCTTCGCGCGGACCACGACGGCCAGGAACGTGCCCAGG
>QWHP01000531.1 GCA_021404985.1 Actinobacteria bacterium ATB1 | reverse complement strand
GATCAGTGGGACGTTGAAGGCGTCGCAGGTGCGGACGAACCGGGCCGCCTTCTCGGAGGCGTCGATGTCGAGAGTCCCGGCGAGATGGAAGGGTTGGTTCCCCACGATCCCGACCGACCTCCCGTCCATGCGGGCGAAGCCGGTGACGATGTTCGGAGCGAAGAGCTGCGCCACCTCGAAGAACTCGCCGTCGTCGACGACGAGTCGGATGAGCTCCTTCACGTCGTACGGCTGGTTGGTGGAGTCTGGCAGGAAGGTGTCGAGCTCGTTGACGATCCGGAACGGATCGTCGTCCGTCGGGACGATCGGCGCCTCCTCGGCGTTGTTCTGGGGCAGGAAGGTGAGGAGGTACCGTACGTCCTCAAGGCAGTGCTGCTCGTCCTCGGCGACGAACTGGGCGACCCCCGACTTGGTGGCGTGCGTCACCGCACCACCGAGCTCCTCCTGCGTGACCTCCTCACCGGTGACGGTCTTGATCACGTCGGGTCCCGTGATGAACATGTGTGAGGTGCCCTTCACCATGAAGATGAAGTCGGTCATCGCCGGGGAGTAGACGGCTCCGCCGGCACAGGGGCCCATGATCACGGAGATCTGCGGTATCACTCCGGAGGACTGCACGTTCCTGAAGAAGATCTCGCCATAGCTCGACAGGCTCACGACACCTTCCTGGATGCGGGCCCCACCGGAGTCGTTGAGGCCGACGACGGGGGCACCGACCCTTGCGGCCATCTCCATGACCTTGCAGATCTTCTGACTCATCACCTCACCGAGGCTCCCGCCGAAGACGGTGAAGTCCTGCGCGAAGACGAAGACCTTGCGCCCCTCGATGAGTCCCCAGCCGGTCACGACTGCATCCCCGACCGGGTACTTGGTGCCTGCATCCGGGCCCGTGCCCTGATGGCGCGCGAGCGAATCGATCTCGACGAAGGTCCCCTCGTCGAGGAGGATGTCGATCCTCTCGCGAGCTGTGAGCTTGCCCCGGGAGTGCTGCTTGTCGATCGCCGTCTTGCTCGCGTGGTGCTCGGCCTCGTAGCGACGCTCCTCGAGGTCGGCGAACTTCTCCCCGGGTGTGGCCAGGCGGGGGGTCGGAGGCGCGTTCGGGGTGTCCCCTTCGAGGGCGCCCCGGGAGTCGGGGGATCCGGCGGCTCGGGCATGCTCGGGTGCCGCCTCCGAGGCGGCAGCCTGGTGTGTCTCGGTCATGTGATGGCGAGGCTACCCCAGGTCAACCCGAGCGACCCATCCGCTGGACAGTCGCTGTCGGCTCTTTACGAGATCGTGAAGCCGCCCGAGTCGAGCTGGCCGGTGATGGCGGAGTCGCCGCTTCCCCACACGAAGGAACCGTCGCTCGCCGCCTGGAGAGAAGCGGCGCCGATCTGGATGATCGGGTCGCCGCCGAAGCGGATCTGGATGCCCGAGAGCCAGACCTCGTACGGGGCGTCGGGCGCGTGGGTGAATCCGATGGTGAGACCACCCTCGCCGTTCACCTTCACCGAGCCGAAGCACACGATGAAGATGCAGTGCAGATCTACGTCGATGTCGCCCGTCACAGGGTCGCCGTTCTGGGTTCCCGTGTAGGTACCGGAACCACTGATCCCTCCCGAGAACGGGATGTCGATTGCTCCTGCGGGCCCGGCCACGAGAGCACCCACGAGTGCGGCGAGGACGAGGATGCCTCCGAAGCGCGCGGCGCGTGTTCCCTTCATGTTTCCTCCCAGTTCAGCTGTCCAAGCTGTCGGAACCGATGGACACTATTTCGACGGAATCGCCGGGCGGCCCTGCGACTAGTGCCCTGCGCAGGGACCATTCGCCTCCAAGCGGGGCTCGGGCCACTCTGGGAAGCTCAACCTTCGCGCTGGAAGAGG
>QWHP01000070.1 GCA_021404985.1 Actinobacteria bacterium ATB1 | reverse complement strand
CAGCGCGACCCGGTTGAAGAGGTGGCGCTTCGACAGGCCGCAGGACCCGCAGGGGGCGCGGCGGGTGGTGCGCGCCGCGGTGGGCACGTCGAAGCCCCACTCGGCGGCCAGGTCGACCTCGTGGAGCTTGAGGCCCCGCCCGGTCGCGAACGCCCGAACCAGGGCGGCCGACTCCTCGGAGTACTCGTCGATCCCCAGGCCGATGTAGAGCCCGTCGGCCTCGTGGCCGAGGGCGCCGAGGAGGTGCCACAGGGCGAGGGAGTCCTTGCCTCCCGACACGGCAACGACCACGTCGTCCTCGGGTCCGAACATGTCGAACTTCTCGATGGCACGCCGGGTCTGTTGCCGGCAGTGGGCCAGGAAGTGGTCCTTGCAGAATGCAGCGTTGTGCCTCCGCACGTCGATCGCCGCTGCCGCCCGGCAAACACGGCACTTCACCGAGTGCCCCCCGAGATCACGGGGCGCAGCTCGATAAGGGCGTCGTCGGCAACCTGCATGTCCCTTGTGAGGAGCTCGTCACCACAGATGACGATCACGCTCTCGGGGTTGACATCCAGCTCACGCAGGATCGCCGCGACCTGCTTTGGTCCCTCCATCTCGACTTCCCGGTCCGGGTTGCGCTGACGGATCTTCATGCGCCGCACCCTACTCTCCGGCCCCGGAGCTGTCGGCACCCGTCAGGCGAGGCTAACCTCACCTGCCGTGGATCGTTCCCGCAAACTCATCCGCGACGGATTGCGCGAAAACAGCTCCTGGAAGCTCGGCTTCGGCGTCCTCGGCTTCGTCTTCGGCTACATGCGTCGTGAGGCCCGTCGCGAGCCCGAGACCGTGCAGCGCCTCCTCCTCGTCCCCGGCGACAAGGTCGTGATCCAGACCCGAGAGCCCGAACGCCGGTCCCGCAAGCGCCGTCGACGCCCCTGACCGTCCCTCGCGTCCACCGCACCAACCCACGTGGGCGGATCCCGTCAACACAGCGCTGCCCAATCCGCCCACGTCCACCGCAGGTTCGCCGCGGGTGGCCCTCAGATGCGCTTCACCTCGACGATCGCGGAGCGCTTCGTTCCCACTCTCCGACCGAAGAAGTAAGCGACCGCGAGAACGAGCAGCGACACGACGATTCCCGTGGCGATGAGAGGTGGCTTGGTGCGCTCGACGTCTCCGCGGAGGGCCTCTTCGATCTCTGCAACCTTCGCCTCGATGGCCGCACGGTCGACCTGAGTTGTCTGCGTCATCGGTTGGGTCCTTTCGCGGGTTTTTTGACCATCATCAGCGAGAACAACACGACGGCGATCGCGGTTCCCAGCCCGATCAGGTAGGGGTAGACGGACTCCCAGGAGTCCGCCGCCGGTTCGAAGAGCTCGACCTGTGAGAAGCGGATCACGGCGAGGACGAGCAGGATGAATCCGGTGCCGAACAGCAGCCCTGCACCCAAGGACAGGCCGAAGTTCCTGCCGAGTCGCTTGGCGGGCTCGACTGTTTCTTGTTTGACGTACGCAGTGACTAGATCGCGGAGCTCCTCGACGAGCTCGGCCACTGGCTTGGTTCGAGTCCGCGCCACGCCGCCGAATCCTCCTGGGTCGAAGCTGTGCTTGTAGGACTCCGCTTGGTGGCAGAGGCTAGCAATCCCCCGGGGATCGCGCCTCACTGGGGTGTTCGGGGCACCTCGGCGTGCAGGGCCCGATCAGGGACTCGGCCAGAGAGTGACATCCCCAGCTATCCGGTCCTGAACCGCGCGTGCCGTTCCGGGAGCCGTGACCTCGTTGTCCATGATCGCGAAGGGAACCGGTCCGGCGGGGGTCACGGCGTAGCCCACCAGGGCGGAGACGTCGTTGAGAGTTCCTGTCTTGGCAACCACCTCGCGCCCCACGGAACGCTTCTCGAGCGTTCCGTCACTGCCGCCGACGGCGAGGGAAGCCTGGAACGGAACGGCAATCCTCCCGTCGGCCGCCGCCGCCTGCAGGAGGTCCACGAAGGCAGTGCAACTGACGCGGTTGCCACGGTGCAGGCCTGACCCGTCCTTGAGGACGAACGCCCTGGGGTCGAGACCGTCTGCGGCGAGGATCTCGCCAACTCGCGCCACCCCGGCCACCGTGGACCCGTTCCCCTCCGCCTTGCCGATCTGGCGCATGAGCACCTCGGCGACGAAGTTGTCGCTGTAGGTGTTCATCTCGTGGACGATCGTCGACATCGGAGCGGAGTCCACGGATGCGACGAGCCGTGAGTCGTCCGGAGGTCCACCCCTGCTGACCGGAACGGAAGGGCGACCGACGAGTCGCGCAAGGCTGAATCCGGCGGACAGGTCGGGGTTCTGGCGCGGCGACGGCGGACGCGGAGCCCCCTCTGGGAACACCGGGTCGGACCGGTCGACCGCGAGGGCCGAGACGGCGGGCGCGGCACCGTCGCTCCGATATCGGTCCTCCCAGCCGTCCACCCAGGTCTCCCGGTCGAGATAGGAGTTGTCGACCATGATCGAGTTCACCTCCACCCCTGACGCCTTCACCTTGTCCGCCAGCGTTTGCAGGGGTGTCGCCGAACGGTCCGGCCTCGCAGCCATCCATTCGGGAGACGCGAGCAGAGGGTCTCCCCCGCCGACGAGCCAGATCGTGCCGCTGCCGTCCGAGTACACGTCGGTACTGAACGTGTGGTCGGGCCCGAACTGACGCAGCGCTGCGTAGGCTGTGACGAGTTTCGTGGTGGACGCGGGGATCAGCGCCTCGCCGGATGCGTCTGCGAAGAGGTCCGGTCCTCCGGCAGCGCCCACCGCGACGCAGCTCTTTGCGGCACCGTTCTTCCCCTCCACGTCGGGACGGATACGCCGGTCGAGTCCGACGACCCCCGCCAGATGCGCCTGGGTCCCGGCCTCGCGGCTCAAAGCAAGCACGGGTGCCTTGATCTCGGGAACCACTCCACCCTCAGCCGCGCCCCCGGTCACTGCCATCACGAGCACGACGAGAGCACCGACCGCCAAGGGGAGAAGCGGTATCACCCAGCGCCTCGATTCGGGGATGGCCGGCAGTCGCGGCAGTCGCGGCAATCGAGATTGCAAGGGAGGAGGCATGTGTGGCTCCGTGCCCGTGGCCATTCGATCCAAGGTCCCGGGTGACCGGGCTCGGACTGCCCGGGAACCCTCAGAGGTCTCGCCGCTCACGCCAGCCTGCATATCGGGTCATGTGGCGCAGGGCCCGCACGGCCGCAATCGTGGACGGGAAGCACATGTGCCCCAGCTCACGTACACGTGCAACACCTGCGTTGTCGGGTTGGGTAATCGCGAGCTCCGTCGAGATGAGCACCGGTTTGCTGTACCGCTCGCATGCCTCGACGGCTGCCTCGGCGTACCGCCGGTCCTGGCGCTCGTGATACGAGACTATGCGCTCGAGCCCGTGCCCGGGATAGAAACGGCCGGAGCGCTCCGCCCGACCCTGGTTCGCCTGGATGCCGAGCCCGATGAAGAGCACAGAATCGACCTCGGGGTGAGAGACCACGAGGTCGACGAGGTCCGGAACGGTGTCTCGAGTCTCGCCCCCGGCCAGATCTGCAGGGTTGTTTCGGCTCCATCGCGGTGGAAGACGCTCGTCCATCGCCGCACGCAGATCGTCGGGCAGAGACATGAGCTCGAGCTCCGGGGCCGCCGTTATGGCGTCAGCGGTGATGACGCCCCAACCCCCGGCGGTACTCAACACGAACACGTTGGGTCCCTTCGGGAGTGGCAGAGTGGCGAACGCGGCAGCAGCCTCGAACGCCTCCTCGATCGAATGCGCCCGCGACACGCCGAGCTGCCGGCAGACCCCGTCGAAGACGCCGTCATCCGTGGCCAGCGCGCCGGTGTGCGAGGCAGCCGCTCGGGCCCCTCCGGCAGTACTCCCGCCCTTCATCATCACCACCGGCTTGCGTTCCGCCGCCGACCGCACCTGAGTGGCGAACGCTGCTCCGTCGGGGACGTTCTCGACATAGGCGAGTCCGACTCCGGTCTCTGGGTCAGCCGCGAAGTACTCGAGGTAGTCGGGCACGGACAGTGCCGCAGAATTGCCGGCGGAGACAGCCCGGCTCACGCCTACGCCGTAGTGCTCTGCGTAGTTCAGCCACGACGAGACGAAGTTGCCGGACTGGCTGGCCACGGCGATGCGACCAGGTGGCGGGAACGGTGCCACGATCTGGGCACACATCGACGACGGTGTGGATATCACTCCCTGGCCGTTCGGGCCTGCCAGCAGGATCCCCAGCTCGTCGCAAAGGGACACCAACTCCGCCTGGGCAGCCATTCCCTCCTCCCCTGCCTCGCCGTATCCGGCCGATGCGATGAACGCAGCGCGGATCCCCTTGGAGGCGCATGCCCTCAGGAGGTCAGGATTCGCGGCAGCGGGGGTGCAGACGAAGACAAGGTCCACGGCACCTTCGGGAACCTGCGACACATCGCTGACGCACTCGACCCCGAGGATCTCACCGCCGTCCCGGTTGAGCAGCCAGACGTCCCCGGTGAACTCGAAGCGCAGGACGTTGTGCGCGGCCACGAACCCGAACTTCCCCGGGTGACTCGAGACCCCGGCGACGAGTATTCCCCTTGGGTCGAACAGGGGACGGAACCGCTCGATTATCGCGTCTTTGCTCACGGCACCTCGACCTCGACGAGAGCGTCGGCTGCGACAGGTGTGCCGTCGACGACGATCAGCGGGTTCACGTCGACCGAGACGACGTCGGGTCGGTCCAGGGCGAGATCCCCGATGCGGCAGAGGATTGCTGCAAGCGTGTCACGGTCTACGGGTGGCTCCCCTCGGAATTCTCCGAGGAGACGTTGGGTACGGAGATCGGAGATCGCATCGAGGGCATCCGCCCGCGTCAGGGGCGCCATGCGGAACACGACATCTGCGACCGCCTCCGCGAAGATCCCGCCGACCCCGAGCATGACGCAGGGACCGAACGTCGCGTCGCGGGCCATGCCTGCGATGAGTTCGCGTTTGCCCGACAGCATTCGGGACACCAGGATCGAGACCTCGCCGTCCTGCCGACGTGCCTCGGCCAGCAGGTCCAAGGCGGCTGTTCTCACGTCCTGCGCCGTTTCGACCCCCAGCCGGACCACGCCCCGCTCCGTCTTGTGAGCAAGACCTGCTCCGCAGAGCTTCACGGCGACGGGGAAACCGAGCGTCTCCGCGGCCACAGCGGCTTCGGCCGGGTCGTCGACGGAGGTCTCTGCGACCACGGGTACACCTACGCCACTCAGAAGGCGTTTCGAGTCGAACTCCGACAGGGTCTGCGATGTCAGGTGTGCAGCCACTCGGCGCTCCGAAAGGTAGCCTTCCCCGGCGGGCTCGGACCTCGACTGTAGGCGGACCGACCGGAGGAGTTCCATGACCGGTCCGACGAAGCGCCGGGCGATCGCGAGCCGTCGGTCGGCGGGTGTGAGGAGCTCCCGGTCGCCTGTAGGTGGGCGGAGGCGACCGGGAGCGATCGCTCTGTTTCCACGGTGGTGAGCCGTGCCGGGCCGCAAGACCTGCGATAAGCCGCCGTATTGCCAGGCCCGAACGCGACATCCGAACCGGATGCCGCGCGTGTGTTGGGTGGTGGCCCCCAATTGCTCCGGCCACGATCGATTCCCTTCACACTCTTGCCGAGGATGTGAATTAGTACCCGAAAGTGGGACGGGAGCTTCTCTCCGGACGCGGGTGCCCGGAACCCCGCGGACGGTTACCCTGGGAGCACTCATGAGATCGACGAGTCGAGCGCGTCCGAGTGCTCGCGGAGGATGTGGGCCACGATGCACACCGATGAGGCCGGAGGGGCCTCGGGCGAGGCAGGGGCGCCGGCGTCCGCCACGCATCCGCCGGTGGGGGTTCCGAACGAGGGCGACGACCCCGATCTGACGTCCCCGGAGCTATACACGAATCGAGAGCTCTCCTGGCTCGACTTCAACGAGCGCGTCCTCGCCCAGGCACGCGATGCGCGGATCCCTCTGATCGAACGGCTGCGCTTCCTGGCGATCACGGCCAACAACCTCGACGAGTTCTTCATGGTTCGCGTGTCTGCGCTGAAGCGTCTCGTGGCCGCCGGGGCGATGGGCCGGACGCCGGACGGGATGACGGCACAAGATCAACTCACTGCGATCGACGGTCGATGCAGCCGCATGCTGGCCGACATGAGCGATCTCTGGCTGTCCGAGCTGGCGCCGGCCATGAAGGAGGAGGGTCTCGCCGTTCTCTCGTGGGACCAGATCGACTCCGCCACGCAGGAGCATCTCCGTGACTACTTCCGCGACGAGATATATCCGGTGCTCACGCCGTTGGCGGTCGACCCGGCACACCCGTTCCCGTACCTCTCGAACCTTTCTCTGAACCTCGCCGTCATGCTGCGCGACCCAGAGGAGGAACGCGAGCTCTTCGCACGGGTGAAGGTCCCCCAGACCCTCCTGCACAGGTTCGTTCGCCTTCCCAACTCCAGTGAGACGATCCCCCTGGAGGACCTCGTTGCCGCTCACCTCGACATGCTCTTCCCGGGGATGGAGATCCTCGAGTGGCATGCCTTCCGCGTCACGCGAGATGCCGACATCGAGTTCGAGGAGGACCAGGCCGAGGACCTCATGGACGAGATCGAAGCCGGCCTCCGCACACGCCGCTTCCGGGACGTGGTGCGCGTGACGGTCGCGCCATCGATGCCCGATCGGATCCGGGACATGCTCGCCCGGGAGCTGGAGGTCTCCCCTGAGGAGCTCTACACGGTTCCAGGCCCACAGGGCCTCGCCGACCTGTTCGATCTGGCGTCGGTCAGCGAACGGCCGGATCTCGAGTTCGCGCCGTGGCAGCCCCAGACTCCGGCGCTGCTCCTCGACTCCGAGGGTGAGCCGGTCGACATATTCGGCCTCATCCGGAACCGAGACGTCCTCGTCCATCACCCCTACGACTCGTTCGGCGCCTCCGTCGAGGAGTTCATCCGACAAGCCGTCGCAGACCCCGACGTCCTCGCGATCAAGCAGACGCTCTACCGGACGACGGAGAACTCCGAGATCATGCGTGGCCTCGTCCGGGCCGCCGAGTCGGGCAAGCAGGTCGTTGTCGTGGTCGAGATCAAGGCACGCTTCGACGAGGAGCGCAACATCCAGTGGGCCCGCCGCCTCGAGGCGTCAGGCGCCCATGTCGGTTACGGCCTCGTCGGTTTGAAGACCCACGCCAAGGCAGCCCTCGTCGTCCGCAAGGAGCCCGGTGGCATACGCCGCTACGTGCACCTCGGAACCGGGAACTATAACGCCAAGACGGCGGGGCTCTACGAGGACTTCGGTCTGTTCACCTGCGACCAGGCCCTGGGGGCCGACGTCTCCGACCTCTTCAACTTCCTCACCGGCTACTCCCGCCAGCGCGAGTTCCGCAGCCTGCTCACGGCACCGTACGTGTTACGCGAGGGCATCTCGTCGCGGATTCAACGGGAGATCGACAACGCGCGGGCCGGGCGTCCGGCACGCATGATCCTGAAGTTGAACAGCCTCGTCGACGCACGACTGATCCGCCAGATGTACGAGGCGTCCCGCTCCGGGGTCGAGATCGACCTCATCGTACGTGGGATCTGCTGTCTCAGACCGGGCCTCCCCGGGCTGAGCGACCGCATCCGGGTGCGCTCGATCATCGGAAGGTTTCTGGAGCACTCGCGCATCTACATGTTCCACAACGACGGCTCGGAGGAGTACTTGATCGGATCTGCCGATCTGATGCCGCGCAACCTGGACAGGCGCGTCGAGTCGATCTTCCCCGTCCAGGACCCTGCCATCCAGACGCGCCTCCGGGAGCTGCTCGACGTCGAACTGGCCGACAACCGACAGGCTTGGGTGCTCCATGCGGACGACACCTGGGAGCAACTGTTCCCGGGAGTGGAGGACGAAGTCGTGGCCACTCACAGGGTCATGATGGAGAGGACACTCAGGCGCAACACGGAGACCTGACATCTCGGAGCGCAGCGTCGTCAGCTCGCCTGCGGCACCGTCTCTCGCTGCGTGTTCTCGATGCGCTTCACTGCACGTTGCGGAACGATCATCCAGAACTCCTCGGCCGCGGTCTCCCACTCCTGGAGAAGGGCGCGACCCTTGCGGGAGCCGGTGAGCACGACGTGGCGTTCCACCAGGTTCCGGACTTCCTCGAGGTTGCCCAGGTCGGGTCGCACCACGTCGACCAGGCCCCGGTTGACGCGCGTCGGTAGGTTGTGGTGGGGGTCGTGCACGTAGACGACCCCGCCCGTCATTCCGGCGCCGACGTTCTGGCCGACGTCCCCGAGGACCACGAGCAGCCCTCCGGTCATGTACTCGGCGCAGTGCTGGCCGACTCCCTCCACCACGGCAGTCGCGCCGCTGTTGCGGACGGCGAAGCGCTCCCCGGCCGTTCCGGCGCAGAACAGCTCACCACCGGTTGCCCCGTACAGCACGGTGTTGCCCATGAGACATGCGTCTCCGGCATCCCCGCGGGGCGGTGAGATCACGATCCGGCCTCCGGCCATGGCCTTGCCCACGTAGTCGTTCGCCTCCCCCACCAGTCGGAAGTCCAGACCCTTGCACAGGAACGCCCCGAAGCTCTGGCCGGCAGACCCTCGGAACGTGACCGTGACATGTCCCGGAGGCCAAGACTCCCCGAACTCGAGTGCGATAGCGCCGGCGAGCGCAGCCCCAACCGTCCGGTCACGGTTGGTGATCTCGTACTCGAGCTCGACGTCGTCGCCCTCCCAGACTCCGCGGAACGCATCCGCCATGAGTCTGTCCCCCAGCTCGGACCTCGCCTTCTGTACCGCGGTGCCCCCCTCGTGGTGGCGGGGGCCCGGTGGCAGTTTGGCGATCAACGGTGCCAGGTCCACCGAGTCGATGCGTCCCTCGCCGACACTGCGCTGGCGCAGAAGGTCCACCCTGCCGATGGCCTCGTCCAATGTTCGCAACCCCAGGGATGCCAGCCATCCGCGAACCTCTTCGGCCACCCAACGCATGTACTGCGCCACACCCTCCGGGGTACCGACGAACTTCTCGCGCAGATGCTCACGTTGGGTCGCGATACCGGTCGGGCACGTGTCCCGGTGGCAAGCGCGGACCATGATGCAGCCTTCGGCGAGCAGCGCGGCCGTGCCGAAGCTGTACTCATCCGCGCCGAGAAGAGCAGCGACGATCACGTCACGTCCCGTCTTGAACCCGCCGTCGGCGGACAACTTGACCCGTCCGCGCAAGCCGTTCTCCATCAGGACGCGCTGCGTCTCGGCCAAGCCGAGTGACCAGGGCATCCCTGCGTGCTTGATCGAGCTGAGCGGGCTGGCCCCGGTTCCCCCCGTACAGCCCGAGATATGGATGCCATCGGCCAGAGCCTTTGCCACGCCGGCTGCGACCTGACCCACACCTGACAGCGCCACGAGCTTGACCGAGATGTCGGCGATGCCGTTCACCTGTTTCAGGTCGAAGATCAGTTGCGCCAAGTCCTCGATCGAATAGATGTCGTGGTGCGGAGGCGGAGAGATGAGGGTCACGCCTGGCTGCGTCCGGCGCAGCGACGCGATCTCGTCGGTCACCTTGTGCCCGGGGATCTGTCCGCCCTCACCCGGCTTGGACCCCTGGGCCATCTTGATCTGCAGCTCGTCGGCGTACACGCAGGAGAGCGGCGTGACACCGAAACGTCCCGAGGCGATCTGCTTGATCCGCGAGTTCCTGTCACGTTCGGATCCGCGGCTGAGATACCGCTCGATCGCCTCGCCGCCCTCGCCGCAGTTCGAGCGGCCCCCGATCATGTTCATCGCGATTGCCAGGGTCTCGTGCGCCTCCCGACTCAGCGCTCCGTGAGACATCGCACCCGTCGTGAACCGCCGGCAGATGTCCTCGACAGGCTCGACCTCGTCGAGGTCGAGCGGCTGTACGGCCGGGACTGGCTCAAGCAGATCATGGAGCTCGGTCGGGGGCCGGTTGTTCACGAGGTCGGCGAACACCAGGTAGCCGTTCCGGTTGCCGCTGCGGATCGCGTCCCGCAGGAACCGGGCGGCAACCGTAGTCGTGGAGTCCGCCGGGGCAATGTCGCCCTCCCCACCGACGGGATGTTCCTTGCGACGCTTGCGGCGGTCCGATTCGAGACCGATCGA
>QWHP01000530.1 GCA_021404985.1 Actinobacteria bacterium ATB1 | reverse complement strand
ATCGCGTCCTCGAGTGCCCTGATCGCGTTGTGCGGGCCTGTCACCCGCATCCAGGAGGCGGGCACGCGGATCGACTGGTCGCGCTCGGACTTGACGCGGCGGATCTCTCCCATGGCGTCGACTGCGGCCTCGAAGACCTCAGGTGTCGTCGCAGCGCCTGACGTCTCGTCCGCGCACGGCCAGGCGGCCTCGTGCACGGTGGGGTGCACGGCGCCAAACCACCATGACCAGACTTCGTCGGTGATGTAGGGAAGGAAGGGGGCGAAGAGACGCAGAACGTGGGAGAGCGCGATCGCCCAAGTCGCGATCGCAGACCGATCCTTGGCATAGGCCCTCTCCTTCGAGAGCTCCAGATAGTTGTCGGTGAGGTGCGTCCAGAACCAGCTTTCCGTCGTCTCGAGAACGGCTGCCGACTCGTACTCCTCGAAATGGCCGGTCACCGTCTCGACGAGCAGGCCGAGCGTGGCAAGGAAGCTCCTGTCCAACGGATTAGCGACGTCGCTGAGCCTCACATCCTCGGGGGTGGCACCGGCGTCGGCGAGGCGGCCCACCATGAGCTTGCCGGCGTTGAAGATCTTGGTCACGAGACGACGTCCGATCTTGAAGACGGACTCGTCGTACGCAGTGTCCGTGCCGAGTCGAGCACGGGCGGACCAGTAGCGGACGGCGTCGGCCCCGTGCTGCTCCAGCAAGCCCATCGGTGTAACGACGTTGCCCTTGGACTTGGACATCTTCTTGCGGTCCGGGTCGAGGACCCAGCCCGAGATCACGGCGTTCGCCCACGGGATCGACCCGTCGAGTATCAGGGCGCGGGCGATCGTGTAGAAGGCCCAGGTCCGGATGATCTCGTGCGCCTGCGGCCGCATGTCCATCGGGTACAGGCGGGCGAACCGGCCAGGCTCGTCAGGCCATCCGGTCGCGATCTGGGGTGTGAGCGACGACGTCGCCCAAGTGTCGAAGATGTCAGGATCTCCATCGAAACCGCCGGGCAGTCCGCGCTGGTCCTCGGAATACCCCGGAGGAGGATCTGCCAGCGGGTCGACGGGGAGAGCATCGGCGCCGGGCAGGATGCAGTTCTCGTAGTCGGGTTCCCCGTCGGCGTCGAGCGGATACCAGACGGGGACCGGCACGCCGAAGTAACGCTGGCGGCTGACACACCAGTCGAACTTGAGTCCCTGGACCCAATGGTCGTAGCGATGCCGCATGAAGCCGGGCCGCCACTCGATCTTCGCGCCCTGCGCGATAAGGTCGTCCTTCTTGTCGAGGAGACGGATGAACCACTGCCTGGTCGGGATGGTCTCGAGGGGACGGTCGCCCTTCTCGTAGAACTTCACGATCTGACGGATCGGTTTCGCATCGTCGTCGACGCCGGGTCGTCCGGTCCCGTCAGCGGCCGTGGAGGGGTCCCCGAGGAGCTCGGCCACGACCGACTTCGCCTGCCTCGGATACTTCCCCACGATCTGGTCGTAGAGGGCCTGCGCTGCCACCGGGTCTTCGCTCTCCCAGCCCTCGGAGCCGAACTCGACAGCGCGGAGCCGTCCGTCGCGACTGAGGATCACACGCGTCGGCAGGTCGAGGTCCTGCTGCCAGGTCACGTCTGTAACGTCCCCGTAGGTGCAGACCATGACGGCCCCGGTTCCCTTCTCGGGGTCGGCGAGCTCGTGGGCATGGATCGGTACCCTGACCCGGAATCCGGGAGTGATCGCGGTTCCCCCGACCAGGTCGGAGAATCGCGCGTCGTCGGGGTGGACGACCACGGCTACACACGCGGCGAGCAGCTCGGGCCGGGTGGTCATGATCGGGAGTGTCCCCCCGCCTTCGATGCCGAAGCGGAGGCGGAATTCGAGCCCCTCGACCTCGCGGTCCTCGAGCTCGGC
>QWHP01000069.1 GCA_021404985.1 Actinobacteria bacterium ATB1 | reverse complement strand
TACAAGCCGCTGAACTGGATGACCCCGCCGTGCACGACCGAGGAGACGGACAACGTGCTCCTCGTGACGAACCCCAAGGGTGAGAGGCTCGAGATCCACCTGATCGAGGTTCTCGACGATGTGAGCCACGAGCTCGGGGACGACCCTGGCCTGAACAAGGACGGCGTCGAGGCCGAGCTGCAGGCGCTTCTCGCCGAACGGCTGGATCTCATCGAAGCAGGGCTGTCCCTCGTTCGCCGCGAGTACCCGACCGACATCGGACCCGTCGACATCATGTGCCGCGACGAGTCCGGCACCGCGGTGGCCGTCGAGATCAAGCGGGTCGGCGAGATCGCAGGCGTCGACCAACTCAGCCGCTACCTCGAACGACTCGACCTCGACCCGTTCCTCCGTCCCGTGCGAGGCGTGTTCGTCGCCACGGACATCAGGCCCCAGGCAAGGGTGCTCGCCGAGTCGCGCGGCCTGTCCTGTGTCGAGATCGATCTCACCGAGCTCCGCGAGCGCGAGGGTACGACCCTGCGTCTCTTCTGACGGCCTCTGAGGCCGAGTAATGTTCATTATCCATGGCCACCACCAACGGCTCGCGCCTCGAGCGCGCTGTCTCCCTGCCGTGTGCCGAAAGGCTCCGGATCGTCGACGAGTTCTTCGCCGCGCACCCGGGCACGCTCAAAGGCGCACCCGGGCTCGGGCGCGCCGTCGTGGACTTCGTCGTGTGGCTGATCGAGAGCGGCAGATTGGCCGACGAGGGGGGCTCGCCCTGGTGGCGAGCATTGAACGGGAGTCTCGTCCTGGATCTCGCCGGCGACACTCCGGGGACACCCGGGGTCGAGGCATGGCGCCGGTACTCGCGCTCCTCCTCGACCCCAGATGGGCCGCGTGAGGATCTCCAAGCTCTCCTCTGGACGGCCCATCAGGTGTCGCTTCACACCGTGCTTCCGCACTGCGACGACCTGCTCGCCGAGGAGCAGGATCAAGAAGAAGCGTT
The DNA here is from genome assembly GCA_021404985.1 of Actinobacteria bacterium ATB1. Lineage (GTDB taxonomy): Bacteria > Actinomycetota > Acidimicrobiia > UBA2766 > UBA2766 > QWHP01. Next base: position 9,102 of record QWHP01000069.1, on the reverse strand, counting down.
CATCCGGGTCGCGATGCGCGTCGTAGACCTGTCGGCGGAACACAACCAGCGGACCGACACGCCAACGCTCGGCGACACCACACGCCGCGTCTACCCGGACCACTATCCCCTCACTGCACCTTGCAACGGCGAGCTCCACACCCTCGCCGTGATGTTCGGAATCAGCGTCTGAGCCAGAGGTCCTCGAGGCTCGGAACGGAGAGCTCCTCTCGCGCGTCCCGCCTTCCTCGCCTCGACTCGACGTGCTTTCCGGGGCGTGATCGGCCCGAGCGACCGGGGTACCCAGCAGCCGCCGACACGGCATCGGGGTACGTGTACGCCTCCAGGGCCGACCGCCCGACGGATCGCCCCGCCCTGTTCAAGACACCACCGAGGACGGCGCCTCCGGCTGTACTGATCGACTCTCGGAGGTCGGCCAGCTCGACAGTGCGAACCGTGCCCGACCGCACGACCACGAGCATGCCGTCGACATCGGCCGCCAGCGCGACGGGATCGCGCACTTCCAGGGCGGCAGGGAGGTCGAGCACGACGACGTCGAACTTCGCCCGAACCTCGTCGAGGAGTGACGACAAGGTGTTCGAGCCCGCGATGACCGACGGGTTGGGAGGGATACTCCCTACGGGCAGAAGGGAGATGCGCACTCCGGTGTCGCCGAGATAGACGTCTGCGATCGCCTCGCTCAATGACACGGACCCGGCGAGCACATCCGTCACACCGGGAAGCGGCGATATGGAGAACATCTCGTGCAGGACCGGCTTGTGGAGGTCCGCACCGACGAGGACGACCTCCATTCCCGAGAGTGCAAGGGAGGTGGCCGTGTTCGCCGCCACGGTCGACTTGCCCTCGCCGGGCCTGAGGGAGGTGACCCCGATCACCTGCCCACTCGAGAATGGGCAGAGCAGCCTGATGTTCTTGCAGAGCTGGCGGAACGAACCGTTCGACACGCTGTCCGGGTGGAGCACATGCGGCCCGGTGGAACGGCGGCGGTGCTGCCGCCTCGTCCCACTCGCCTTGGCTGCAGCCTTCTCGAGCTCGGGGACCACTCCCACGACGGGAGCGTCGAGGGTCGCCTCGAGCTGGGCCGGGCGCTTGACGACGGAACCTGACCTCGTGAAGAGAAAGGTGGCGGCGATGCCGGCAACGAGCCCGAGCAGACCGGCGACGATCATGTTCCTCGCAGCATCGGGGGACGACGGCCGGTCGGAGGGAACGGCCCTCTCCACCACTTCGGAGTCCAAGCCCAGGACGTCGGACTCGTAGTCGACGAAGGCCTCGGCAGCGCCGTTGGCAAGGGCGGCCGCAACCGTGGGTTCGGGGTCGACGGCCTTCACCTCCATGAAATCGCTGCCCTCGACGGCGTCGGCGCCGAGTTTCCCCGACAGTTCCTCGGACCTTCCGGCAAGTGCAGCTTTCCTCGCCGCGCGCTCGAGAAGCTCGTCCGTCTCGAAGAGGCGCAGACGCGTGGCCATGTCTCTTTCCTCCCTCCCCACCGGCCCGTCGGGCGTGACGAGAACCAGGGCAGACGACGTGTAGAGCGGCGTCTGGACGTAGGTGAGAAAGGCCCCGGCGCCGACGGTGGCGGCCGCGACGAGTAGGGCGATTCCGATACACCTTGGGGCATGATGTGTCTTGACCACGTAAACCGCCCGGATGGTACAGCCCCCCAATCGACCCCCTGTCCAGACGGGCCCCGAGAGCGAGGAAGGCTGCAATGCGAACTCTGGTCACGGGCGCAGCCGGATTCATCGGCAGCAACCTCGTCGACGCGCTGCTCGCCGGTGGGGTCGACGTCCTCGGGATCGACTGCTTCGCCCCTTACTACGCGGAGTCGGTCAAGCGCGCGAACCTCGAGCCAGCTCTCGCGAACCCCGGTTTCGAGTTCGTCGATGGGGACCTGCGGAACGCACGACTCGAACCACTCCTCGAAGGCGTGTCGGACGTCTACCACCTCGCCGCCCAACCTGGTGTGCGCGACTCCTGGGGCACGGGCTTCGCCTCGTACGTCGAGAACAACATCATCGCCACCCAGAGGCTCCTCGAGGCCTGCCGGGGGACGACCGTCCGGCGATTCGTGTACGCGTCGAGCTCGTCGGTCTACGGAAGCCCGGCGCGCGAGGACGCACGCGAGTCGGACCCGCCGGCCCCCCACAGCCCGTACGGTGTCACGAAACTCGCGGGCGAACACCTTTGCGACGCCTATTCGCGGAATTGGGGTGTGCCCGCCGTGTCCTTGCGGTACTTCACCGTGTACGGGCCTCGCCAGAGGCCCGACATGGGTGTCCACCGGATGATCCAGGCCGCGCATGACGGCACACCCTTCCCTCTATACGGCGACGGGAACCAAGTGCGCGACTTCACGTTCGTCGACGACATCGTGTCGGCGACCATCGCGGCGGCCGAGTCGCACGACGCGCCTGCCACGCCCCTCAACGTCGCGGGGGGAAGTCGCGCACGCCTGCTCGACGTCGTAGGCCTCGTCGAGGAGGTCGTGGGTCGCCGGGTCGGGCTGGAGCGCCTCGGGGCCGCGCCCGGCGACGTCGGACGTACGGGTGGCAACACCGAATCGACACGCCGCATCCTCGGCTGGACCCCCCGGACGCAACTGAGGGAGGGGATCATCCGTCAGGCCGCCTGGCAGACGGGATCGGCCCGACGGCGCTAGCCGCGGACCAGCTCGACCACGTCGTCGCCCTGCGCAGCAACGACACGCTCGACCATGTCCCCCGGGAAGATCCCATGCTCGACGATTCCCGGTATCGCCTGCAACGCGACCGCCAGCCCGGGCGGGTCGTCGATGCGCCCGAATGCCGCATCGAGGATCGGGTTTCCGTTGTCGCTCGACACAAGCCGCCGGGTGACGTCGGACGCTCCGAGGTCGCGCAGACGAACCGCCACGATGTCGGCTCCGAACTCGAGGACCTCCACGGGAAGCGGAAAGACGCCCAGGTGTGGACGGCGCTTCGTCCCGTCGACGACGACGACAAAGCGGTCCGTCATCGACGCCACGATCTTCTCCCTGGCCAGCGCACCGCCTCCTCCCTTGGTGAGGTTGAAGTCTGGATCGACCTCGTCGGCACCGTCGATCGCGACATCGAGCCGGCCGACCTCGCCAGGTGTGACGACGTCGAGCCCGTTCTCGATGGCAAGCCTCTGCGTGCTGACCGACGTTGCGACGCACGTGAGCGAGAGCCCACGCTCGGCAAGGGCGAGAACGGTCCACTCGACCGTGGAGCCCGTCCCCAGACCCACACTCATCCCGTCTTCGACGAACTTCGCCGCGTAGCGGCCGACTGTCGCCTTCTGGCGGTCCTGCAGCGAGGGGTCCATCGCGCGTCAACGCTCTGGCTGCTCGATGGCCGGAGGTGGCGGCTGCCCGGTTCCCGGGTCGGGCAACACGACGTAGACCTCCTCACCCGGCTTCACGAGGCCGAGCTCCTCGCGTGCGAGTCGCTCGATCTCGGAGTCGTCGCTCAACTGCTCGATGCGGGCCTCGAGCTCGGCGTTGCGACGGTCGAGGTCCTCGGATTCCCGCCGGACCTCGGCGATCCTGCCCTCCTGCGCGAGGAGCTGGCGCACAGGCGAGATCAGCGTCAGCACACAGATCGAGAGCACGGCTGCGGACACGAGCAGGGTGACCGCCCGCCTCACCCGGGGGTTCCCGGCCTCGCTGCTCAAGGCCGCCACCTCGGGAACGCATCGATCCCCGCGTAGCGCGCCTGTCCGTCGAGAATGCTCTCGATACGCAGGAGCTGGTTCATCTTCGCAACGCGATCCGTGCGCGCAGGGGCACCCGACTTGATCTGGCCGGCGTTCACGGCAACGGCGAGGTCCGCGATGGTCGTGTCCTCGGTTTCCCCGGACCGGTGCGAGATCATCGTCGTGTAGCCGTTGCGCGCTGCGAGCTCGATGGCGTCCAGGGTCTCGGTCAGGCTCCCGATCTGGTTCACCTTGATCAAGATCGAATTCGCGACGCCGTCTTCGATCCCACGCCGCAGGCGTTCGACGTTGGTGACGAAGAGGTCATCGCCGACGAGCTGGACTGTGTCGCCGACACGCCCCGTGAGCATCTCCCAGCCGGCCCAGTCGTCCTCGGCCATCCCGTCCTCGAGCGAGACGATCGGGTACCGGCCACACAGGTTCTCCAGGTAGTCGACCCATTCGCCCGGATCGAGCTTGCGGCCCTCGCCTGCGAGGTCGTAGACGCCGTCCTCGAAGAGCTCGGTCGAGGCCACGTCGAGTGCGAGGAGGACGTCTCGACCCGGGGCGTATCCCGCCTGCTCGATCGCCTCGACGATGACGCCGAGCGCTGCTTCGTTCGACTCGAGGTCGGGAGCGAAACCACCTTCGTCCCCAACGCCGGCGGAGAGGCCCCGCCCGACGAGAACCTTCTTCAGGTTGTGGTACACCTCGGCACCCATGCGCAGGGCCTCGGAGAAGCTCGGGGCGCCCACGGGAGCGATCATGAACTCCTGGATGTCCACGTTGTTGTCTGCGTGCTCTCCTCCGTTGAGGATGTTCATCATCGGGACCGGCAGGACATGGGCGTTCGCCCCGCCCAGATAGCGATAGAGCGGAAGGCCGACTGCTGCGGCAGCGGCATGAGACACGGCCATCGAAACCCCGAGGACGGCGTTCGCGCCGAGACGGCCCTTGTTCGGCGTGCCGTCGAGGTCGAGCATGATCTGATCGACCCGGCGCTGGTCCGTCGCATCCAACCCGGCGACGGCAGGGCCGAGCTCGGTGTCGACGTTGGCCACCGCTGTCCTGGTGCCCTTGCCCAGGTAGCGGTCGTCGCCGTCCCTGAGCTCGACCGCCTCGTGGGCCCCCGTGCTCGCCCCCGAAGGAACGATCGCACGCCCTTCGTCCCCCGAGTCGAGCACGACGCTGACCTCGACCGTCGGGTTACCCCGGCTGTCGAGCACCTCTAGAGCTGACACTTCGGAGATAAGGGGGCGATTCGTGCTCATCGGGCTTCGTCGGAGGGAGAGGGCTGGGGGTGCAGCGAGTATAGGTAGGTATCCAGGTGGGAACGGAGGCAGGCCTCCGGCTCGAGCCCGGCCCCGCGAAGGACGACAACGATGGCGAAGAGCACCCGCCCCGCGTCTGCTGTCCCCGGCACCTCCCCCCTCTGGAGCGCCGCGACGAATTGCGCGAGCTCACGTTCGGCCTCCTCGGTTCCCCACGCGATGCCGGCGCTGCCCGCCCGTGCGTGCACCTTCGCGGCGCGCATCAAGGCAGGCAGGCTCTTCGGCACGCCCTCGAACACGCTGGTCCGGCCCTTCTCCTCCAGCTTCGAGGCTTCCCAGCGGGAAAGGACCTCGCGCCCGGTGGCTGCAACCTCGTCCCCGAATACGTGCGGGTGGCGGACGACGAGCTTGTCGACGATGCCCGTCACCATCACCTCGGCGTCGAACGCACCTGCCTCCTCGGCCAACCTGGCATGGAACACGGCCTGGAAGAGGTGGTCCCCGAGTTCCTCGCAGAGATCCTCGTACGACCCGGGTGCGACCAGGACCGAACCGCCGGGCGCATCGTCGGGCAAGGCCTCGATGGCCTCGAGGACCTCGTAGCACTCCTCGACGAGATGCTTCGCCAGGGAACGATGCGTCTGCTCGGCATCCCAGGGACAACCTCCCGGCGAGCGCAGCCTGTCCTCGAGGGCGACGAGCTCGGCAAAGGCACGTCCCGCGAGGCGGTGGCGCTGAGACGTCTCGAACGGCCGGCTCTCTCGCCGCGGTGGCACCGGGATCCAGAGGCAGGCCAGATGATCGGGGACCTCGTCACCGTGGTCGGCTTCGCCGAGGGGCACCCAGCGGACCCGGCATTCGGGACTCCCGGCATCGGAGACGAGCGCGACCTTGTGCTCGGGTGGGTATACGTCGAGCAGGGCGAGCTTGACGTCCCCGAGGACGAGGCGCGAGTCGACCTGGGAGACGAGCAGCGGCGCGGTCGGATGGACGGGCACCTCGGGAGCGCGACCGTCGACGATGACGAGTCCCTCACGCAAGGGATCCACGCCAATCGCTCCGAGGACTGCCTCCACGTAGGAGACCCCGTCGATCACCTCCACCTCAAGCGGCAGCCGGGCAGCCTCGGTGAGGAGCCGGCGTACCGTCTCCTCACCCACGTGCGGCGAGCCGGGCACAGCGTAGAGGACGTCCTCGGTCGCGGCAGCCTCGACGACCTGGCGGACGATCGTGTCATAGGCAGTGTCGAGGTCGGGTGCGGACTCGTAGACGGCGTCGAAGGACTCGAAGGCCTCACCTGCGTCTCTCATCTGCCCACAGGCCGGGTGCCTCACAGTCCGGACGTAGCGTGTCCCGTGCCGGGCCCATGCGCGCTCTGCCCGCACGGTCATTCCGTCGCGTCCCGCCGGGCCGAGCCCCACGACGGTCACCCGACCGCTGCCCATCAGGGTGCCAGGGGCACTGTCTGCTCCGCCCCGCCTTGGTCCTCGACCTCCGGCTCGCCGGTGGCGGCGGGTGCCTTCGGGGGGACGACACGCGGGCCTGCCGCCGCCTCCCAATCGCCGAACTCAGAGTTGACCCACACGTCCTGCTCGGCCAGCCACAGGCTGAAGGCCACCTGGGCCATGGCGTCCGCCGAAGCCCGCTCAACTCGGACGAACGCGACCAGCAGGGTGCCTGTCTCGGGCGTGCTAGCCGGAGCGGACACCTCGCCGATCTCGAGCCCGCGGAGTGCATCGCCGAGCGCCCCGGGCACCTGTGCGGAGATCTGGTTCTCGAGCAGACAGAGCTCGCGGAACTGGACACCGGGGAACCTGGCGGAAAGGTCGTCGAGGTCGGCGCCCTCCTCGGCGGCCGGCGCTGTCGCCGTCTCGATCGCAACCTCGTCCTCACCGAGGAGCGCTATCGCGCACACGACGTCCGGGTTCCCTGCCACCGTCTCGCTGATGCCCTCGAGCTCAGACTCCGAAAGCTTCGAGAACACCTGCTGCAGCCCAGTCTGCACGAAGGTGCCGAGCTCCTCGAGGCCACCGCCCTCCGGGATGTCGATGTCGATCTCCTGATCGTCCGCGAACTGCTCGATGAGCAGGACCGTGATCTGGAGGGTGAGCACCTGTGAGGCTGTCTCGTTGTCGAAGGAACCCGCCACCTGCCCCTCCACGGATTGGGGCTGACCCGCCTCGAGCTGGAGCTTCCCGAGCTCGTCGAGGAGATCGAACGTGTCGGACTGCTCGATGCGCTCGCCGTTCACACGGGCGGAAGGCGGCTGTGCTGCGGAACAGGCGGAAGCAGCGAGAGCCACCGTTGCGATCAAGGCGACGAGGCCAGCGTGCACCGACCGGCGATTCGAGAACGTCACGTGAGTTCCTCCAGCAGAGAGATGATCCACTCGCACAGGTCGCGTCCCGAGACCCTCATTCTCGCACCGGCACCCCTGCCGCGGGTGTTGGGGTCTTCGTAGGGCACGATGGTCTGCCTCGTGTCTTCCTTGACAACTGTGCCCCTGTGCATTCGCTCGAACCTCATTCGTTTCGAACCGGACGGGATGCAGGGCGAGAGGCGGACCTGGTCGCGGGCGAAGACGATCTCTCTCACGCCGGCACGTACGGCTGCCGCCCTCACCTTGCCCAACTCCAACAGGTTCTCGACGACCTCCGGCAGAGGACCGTAGCGGTCCGCCCACTCGTCCCGCACATCGGCGACGGCCTCTTCGGTGGCGGCGTCGGCCAGACGCCGGTATGCCTCGAGACGCAGGGACTCCTTGGGCATGTAATCCTGAGGGATCGAGGTCTCGATCGGGATGTCGATGCGGACCGGCTCCAACTCTTCCACCTTCTCGCCCCGGAGGGTGGCAACGGCCTCGTTTACGAGCTCGCAGTAGAGATCGAAACCGACGGCGGCGATGTGACCCGACTGGGCAGGACCGAGCAGGTTTCCGGCTCCGCGCAGTTCGAGATCGCGCATCGCGATCGCGAACCCGGAACCGAGATCCTGGTGCTCCGCTATGACCTTGAGCCTCTCGTGCGCCTCCTCGGTGAGGACGCGGTTGGGTGGATAGAAGAGGTACGCGTAGGCGCGCTGTTGGGCGCGACCCACGCGGCCTCGTAACTGGTAGAGCTGGGCCAGTCCGAGAAGATCCGCCCTGTCGACGACGAGCGTGTTCGCACGCGGGATGTCGAGCCCCGATTCGATGATGGTGGTCGAGACGAGGACGTCGAAGTTGCCGTCCCAGAAGCCGAGCATGATCTGCTCGAGGCTCCCCTCGTCCATCTGGCCGTGCGCGACTGCTATGCGGGCCTCCGGGACCAGTCTCCCGAGCTGCGTGGCGGCGCGGTCGATCGACTGCACGCGGTTGTGGACATAGAAGACCTGCCCGTCCCGGAGCAACTCGCGGCGTACTGCGCCAGCCACCGCCTGCTCATCGAACTCACCCACATACGTGAGAACCGGACGCCGGTCCTCCGGAGGTGTGTTGACGACGCTCATGTCCCGGATGCCGGTCAGAGCAAACTCCAGCGTCCGAGGTATCGGCGTCGCCGTCATCGTGAGGACGTCGACGCTGGTGCGGATCTCCTTCAACCTCTCCTTCGCCTTGACGCCGAACCTCTGCTCTTCGTCCACGACGAGGAGGCCGAGCTTCGGGATCTCGACGTCGTCGGTGAGGAGACGGTGGGTGCCGATGACGACATCCACCTTCCCCGCGCGGAGGTCGGCCGTGACGCGCTTCTGCTCGGCCGGGGTGAGGAACCGTGAGAGCATCTCGACGCGGATCGGAAGCTCGGCGAAGCGTTCCGCGAAAGTCTGGTGATGCTGCTGTGCAAGCACCGTCGTCGGTACGAGGACGGCGGCCTGTCGCCCGTCGGCGACGGTCTTGAGGACCGCCCTCACCGCGATCTCGGTCTTGCCATAACCCACGTCGCCGCAGACGAGCCGGTCCATCGGGGTCGGCGACTCCATGTCCACCGCGACCTCGGTGATCGCCCGGGCCTGGTCGGGCGTCTCCTCCCAGGGGAACGTCTCCACGAGGCGCTGCATCCAGTCGCCGTCGGGGGCGTGGGTGTGGCCCTGAGCAGCGAGACGGTCGCGGTACAGGCTGACGAGACCCTCGGCGATCTCGGCCACCGCCATACGCACT
>QWHP01000068.1 GCA_021404985.1 Actinobacteria bacterium ATB1 | reverse complement strand
CGAGGGTGACCTTCCAGGTCCCTTCGAGGCAGGGCTGTGCGCCCTCGAGATCGAGGCTCTTGCGCGAGGCAGGGACGAGGCCGATCTCGGGGTCCCAGTGGTAGAAGCGATCCTCGGGTTCGCCGGCCTCGACGTCGACGCCGCGCAGATAACTGCCGGAGTCGGTGAGGACGAGGAGCGGAAGGTCGGTCTGGGATCGGACGAAGTCCCAGTCCGCGAGGTCCTCTGCGGCGATCACGTTGCACATCGCGAGCGCGAGCGCGGCGTCGGTGCCCGGGCGTATCGGCACGTGCATGTCCGACAGGGCCGCACTCGGTGTGTAGTCCGGTGAGATCGCGACGACCTGTGCACCGCGGTAGCGCGCCTCGGAGACGAAGTGGAAGTAGGGGATCGACGTGTAAGCCGGGTTCGAGTGCCAGAGCAGTAGGACGTCGGAGTGGAAGGTGTCGTCCACGGTGCTGGCGCACGAGAACTTCCCGAAAGTCATGTGGTGCCCGGTCGGGAAGTCGTTCACGAGGCCGTTGGCGTCGAGCGTTACGGCTCCGAGCAGACCTGCGAATCGAGTGAGGGGGGCCTGGGTCAGGAGGCCGCCCTCGACCGTCTCCTCGAAGACAACCGATTCGGGGCCTTCGAGGTCGATCGCCTCGACGAGCGCATGGGCGATCTCCTCGAGGGCCTCGTCCCAGGAGATCCGCTCCCACTCGCCACCACCGCGTTCCCCGACCCGGCGCATGGGGTGGAGGATGCGGTCCTTGGCGGTGAGTTGCCGGCTCCACGCGCTGCCCTTCTGGCATGCGAGCGGGTTCATGTCCGGAACGCCTTCCTCGACGGCGGGCAGCCCGCCGGCAGGTTCCTCGAAGAGCACGGCGCCGTCTCGGGAGTAGACGCGGTACGGGCACGTGGCGAGACAGTTGAGGCAGTGCGTGCCCCATGTCACGCGGTCCCAGCTCCAACGCTTCCGGTAGCGGCCGAGGGTCCCGCCGGAGCGCGACTCCGCCTCGACGCCGCCGTCCACTGCGCTCGTGTCTGGATCCACGTCGGCCATGCGCCGCCTCTCCTCCCTCGGGTCCCTCTCGTGTCCTGCCGCCGTTCCCTTGCGTCGTGCCCTGCCCGGATTCCCCTGGGACGAGCCGTCCGCTAGAGTTGCCAGTAATGATATCGAGTAATAATCGTTATTATAAGCCCCTGGGGGAGTGACAATGGAAGAGCGCTTCGACTTCGTCATCGTCGGCGGGGGACACAACGGTACGACCATGGCCGCCTACCTGGCGAAGAGCGGCGCGTCGGTCTGTGTCCTCGAGTCCCGTCCCGAGTGCGGCGGCGGGCAGGAGAACACGGAGCCCGTCCCCGGGTTCCGCATCGACCCCCATGCGACATACCTCTACGGTGGTGCTGCACCGGGCTTCGAGCAACTCGAGCTCGGCAAGTACGGCTTCCGCTTCGTGCCCTACCGCTCGATGTTCGGGCTCGTGACCTCCGACGCGGCCGTGAACATGGGTGGCCGCTGGGACCGCGGCATAGGCGAGGAGTCGCTAGGCCGGGTCGCGCCGCCCGGACAGGGTGACGCCATGCGGCTCTTCCAGGTCCTCGAAGGCGAGCCGACCCTGGAGTTCCTCCGCTCGATGTTCTGGACCCCGCCGCATCCGGCGAACCTCGACCTCGAGCCTGCCGACCTCCCATGGGCGCAGACGATGCGCAAGCACCTCGGCCAGCTCTTCAGCGAGAGGTTCCTCGAGATGAGCCTCGTCGAGCTCTTCGACGAGAGCGGGACCTGGGAGCCCGTGGCCGTGGCGAACTCGTTCGCGGCCTGGTACTGCGGCGCCCACCCCGCCTGGGAGGGCCAGGCTCTCCCATCCCTTGGCGGGCTCATGCTCGTCGGCTACTCGTCAGGTTCCCCCCGCGGCGGCATGCACACCTACGCACACTCGATCATCCGCTGTGCGCTCGCCCACGGGGCTCGCATCATCACGAACTCGACGGTCGAGGAGATCGTCGTCCAGAACGGCCGTGCGGTCGGTGTCACCATGACCGACGACGCCTCGGTGTCGGAGAAGACGATCTGGGCCGACAAGGGCGTCATCTCTGCGGTGGACGTCACGCAGACCTTCCAGTCGCTCATCGGGCGTCGCCACATGGATGCCGGGTTCGCACAGCGCATCGACGACATCAACTTCAAGGGCGGCAGCCTCTACGTCCTCTCGGTCGTGTGCCGTGAGCTCCCGCGCTTCCACGACGACCCGAACTCCTTCCCGGACGAGACCTACCCGTCCTGCATCGTGTGGCCGTCCGACTCCTGGGAGAACTTCTTCAAGCAGACCGAGGACGTCTACTCCCGCAAGGCGGTGCCCAAGATCGAGAAAGAGCACCTGACGATGATGCTCTGCACACACGACGTGTACGACACGACCCGGTCACCGGACGGTTACCGGATCATCTCACCGATCTACGTGCAGATCCCGCCGACGCACTACGACGTCAGCGGCCCGGCAGGGCTCAACCAGATGAAGGAGGACTTCACGAAGGCTGTTCTGGAGCTCCTCGCCGAGGGTGCTCCGAACATGACCGGCGACAACATCGTCGACGTCTTCGTGAACACCCCGTACGACTCCGAGTTCCGCAACCCGGGCATGATCGCCGGGAACTGGTACGGGATCCGCCAGTCCGAGGACCAGTGGTTCATGAACCGGCCGCTGCCAGAGCTCGCCAGGTACCGCACCCCGATCGACGGGCTCTACCTGTGCAACCACACGTCGCACCCGGGCGGGCTCTGCCTCATGGCGGTGCCCTACAACCTCATGCACATCCTGATCGAGGACGAGCTCGTCGAGCCGGGTGACTGGTGGTACTCGTCGCCTTGGTACATCCCCGAGAGCGGCAAGCGTCCGGCAACCAAGGCCTGAGCCGAGATACGAGGACGGAGGAGACCAAAATGACACGTGAGCACTTCTCGCCACAGCTCCGCCCCGGCGAGCTTCCCGTACCGGAGTTCCCCGAGGAGTCCGAGTTCGACGTCGTAGTCGTGGGCGGCGGACCGAATGGCCTCATGACAGCGGCGTACCTCGCGCGGGCGGGACTTCGGACCCTCGTCGTCGAGCGTCGTCACGAGATCGGCGGCGGGCTCGCCACCGAGGAAGTCCTGTTCCCCGGCTACTACTCGAACGTGCACGCCGTCTATCACATGATGACGGACTACATGCCGTTGCTCCAGGACTTCGACCTCACGAAGCACGGCCTGACGTTCGTCGTGCCCAACGCCCAGACCGCAGCGGTCTACCCCGACGGTCAGAGCCTCGTGCTCTGCCGGCAGATCGAGGACACGAAGGACTCGATCGCCAAGTTCTCGCGGACCGACTCGCGGAACTTCGGGAAGGTCATGCGGACATGGCGGCGTGTCGTCGACGAGTTGATCGCACCTGCGACCTACATCCCGCCGATGCCACCCGTCGACATGATCGAGGCGTTCGAGAGAACCGAGATCGGCCGTGAAGGCCTTCGTCTCACAGAGATGTCGCCGATCGAGATCCTCGACGAGGTGTTCACGGACGACCGCGTCAAGGCTGCCTTCCTCTACATGGCCTGCATGTGGGGGCTCGACCCGAACGAGTCCGGCCTCGGCTTCATGGTGCCGCTCCTCATCGACCGCGGGCTCAACAAGGGGCTCTGCTACGGCGGGTCCCACAAGCTCGCCGGTTGCCTGTCGAGGGAGATCCTGAAGGCGGGTGGCTACATCCTCGACAACTCCGAGGTGACCCGGATCATCATGGAGGACGGCTGCGCTGTCGGCGTAGAAGCCTTCGACGGGCGCCAGATCCGAGCGAAGGCCGTCGCGTCGAGCCTCGATCCGCACTCGAACTTCCTGCGCCTCATCGACCAGGAGCAGTCAGACCCGAACCTCGTGCGCCGTGCCGATGAGTGGGAGTGGGACAAGTGGTCGTTCTTCACGGCGACGGCCGCCCTGCGCGAGGCCCCGTCATACCGTGCCGACGACCCCTGGGTGGACAAGGCCTTCATGGTCCTCCTCGGCTGCGACTCGACCGACGCTGTCCTCTCGCACTGGGAGCGGGTGCTCGCCGGCGAACTCGGCCCTGAGCTCGTCGGCCACGCGACCACGGAGAGCCGCTTCGATCCGACTCTCGCCCGTGTGAGCGACGGATCACCACACCCGTGGGCGGAGGAGACACCGCAGCCGCCGGCGTCACGTCACCACGTTGCGTTCCTCCAGATGCATGCCCCCTACGATCTGGCAGGCGGCTGGAAGGAGCGCCACGACGGCCTCGTCTCCGAGGCGCTCGAGTTCTGGGGACGCTACGCCCTCAACGTCACGGCGGACAACATCCTGATCTCCTCGGGTGAGTCACCAGTCGACATCGAGCGGCGCCTCCCGAACATGGTGCGCGGGTCGATCAAGCACGGCGACTACAACCCGCTGCAGATGGGGGCCTTCCGTCCCGGTGAGGACTGTGAGGCCGGCCGAACCACCATTGAGGGCCTCTACCTCTGCGGCTCGTCGAGCTACCCGGGTGGCCTGATCACAGGTGGCCCCGGATACATCGCCGCCAACTCGATCGCCGAGGACCTCGGCGTCGAGAAGTGGTGGCGGCCGACCACCAAGATGTCGAGGTACATCGAGGCGTACGTCGACTGATCGTCCGGCGGACGAGGCAGCTCCCGAGGACATCGCTCGATTCGGGCGCGAGCATATTGAGCGATTCCTCCCGCGCGGGGGTACACTGCGCGAGCCCTGACGTCGAGCCAACGGGTTCAACATGGAAACGACTGTCGCACCTGCCCGCGAGACGACGAGCCGGATGCTCTTCCGAGTCGTGGGCTGCCGCTTCCCGCCGCACAACGTCTACCGCTATCAGGCGACCAAGACCACGGCCCTCGGACCCATAGCGGTGGCGACCGTTGCCAAGGCCACGTGCGTCGACGAGCGCGGTCCGTGGCTCGCTGCCGAGGTGATCGACGAGAACAACTATCGCAAGCGCCTGGGCGCGCCGCGTGACGCCGACGGGCTTCCCGACCACGCAGCGCTCCAAGCCGAGCGCTATGCCGACATCGTGGGATTGTCGTGCGGCATGAGCAGTTCGGCGCCTCGCTGCATCGACCTGATCAAGGCCTACCGCTCCCTTCCCGAGCACCTGCGTCCGAAGGCGATCGTCGTTGGCGGCTGGCATGCGACCGACAACCCCGAGGTATTCCTCGAAGCCGGCGCAGATGCAGTCGTTCACGGCGAGGCCGAGGCAGTGATGAAGAGGCTGCTCACGTGCATCCGGGAAGGAACGACTCCGGAGGGGATACGGGGCGTCTCGGTGCGCGTGGGGGACGAGATCGTCATCGACGAACACGGCGGTGGGATGATCCCCCAGGCGATGATGGACCGCCTGCCCGACCCCGACTTCGGTCTGCTCCGCTATGCGAAGGTCAAGGTGTTCCCGGTCGGCCGCACGCGAGGTTGCGACGGGCGGTGCCGCTTCTGCCGCGTCAAGAGCGGCGCACGCTGGCTTTCGTCGGAGCGGTTCCTCGACCAGTTGAAGGTGCTGATAAGCAGGGGGGCGAGGCATTTCTTCGTCATCGACGACCGTTCCGAGCAGGACATGCCCGGCTTCGTGAACTGGCTCGAGGGTCTGGCGGCGTTCCGGGAGGAGCGCGACATCCGCATCACGCTCACGACACAGAACCGACTCTCCCTCGCCGAGCACCCGGAAGTGCTCCAGCTCATGCGCAAGGCGGGAGTCAGCACCGTCGCCATCGGCTTCGAGTCGCCCATCGCCGAGGAGCTCAAGGCGATGAAGAAGCCCCTGCGGCCGGCGAAGATGCTTGAGTGGAACAAGACGTGGAAGAGGCACGGATTCTTCGTGCACATGATGTTGATCTTCGGGTACCCGCTGCCTCCGGACACCCGCGAACGGCTTGCCGTCGAAGGCGAGGAGTTCTCGATGTCGGTCCGCGAGCGAGCGCGCCGGTTCATGAGCTTCATCCGTCGAGCTCGTCCGGACACGCTCCAGGTACTCCTCTTCACGCCCTTACCTGGGACAGAGGACCGTGCCTACCTCGAGGAGGAGGATCGCATCTACCCCCTCGGCTGGGAGTACTACGACGGCACGTGGCTTGTGTTCGAACCGGACGAGGGGACGGACCCCCTAGAGCTCCAGACCGAGGCGATCCGCCTCATGCGCCGCTTCTACGGGCTCCGCGGTGTCTGGCGCATTCCGGTGGTCGCGTTGCTGACCCATCTCGCCCGTATCGCCGCCGTGACCATCTCCCTCCCCGTCGCCTGGCCGACCGTGGGCTGGCGGCGCTGGTTCCGTGCGTGGCGCGACGCCAAGCGCCAGTTCCAGGGCCATCTCGTCGTCGGAGCCTGGCTGCGGAACTTCGAGAAGAGCGGATTCGGCGCCCGGCTCGAGGAGCTCACGGCGGCGGCCTGAGCCGAAGGGGTCGGGCGCGACTCGCGTCGATCCACTGATCTCCGCATCTATCCTGCGTTGGTGGGATATCGTCAGAGGGAATTCGCGAGTTCCTCGGCCCCGAAAGGTTGTCTATGCGGTTCACGTTGACCCGGCGGTGCGAATACGGGATGCGCATCCTGATCCACTTGGCCTCGACCGACGAGGGTGTTCGGCTCACGGCGAGCGAGCTCGCCGAAGCGTGCGAGGTCCCACCGGGGAACGTTCCGACGATCGTGAACATCATGTCGCGGGCGGGACTGCTGAACTGCAGCCCGGGTCGCAACGGGGGCTGCATGCTCGCGCGTGACCCTGCGGACCTGACGATCCTCGAAGCGATCGAGACGCTCGAGGGGCCGCTCGATGTCGGGCACTGCCTTCTCGACGCCCGACGCTGCCACGATGTCGATCCCCACTGTGCCTTGCACGAGTCCTGGGCGGCGAGCAAGAAGGCATCTCTGGACGCGCTCAGGGGGATCACGCTCGCCGATGCCGTCGCCTACGACAGGGAGATCGGAGCAGTGCAGCCTGCGGGGAAGCCGGCGAAGGCCTGACAGGTCCCATGCCCGTCCACGTCGAGTTCGTAGGCGCGAGCGGCGCGGGGAAGACGACCCTCGTCGAGCGACTCGTTCCCGTCCTTGCCGCGAGGGGTCTCCGGGTCGGGACCGTCAAGCATGCGTCGCACGGCTTCGACATGGACCGTCCGGGATCCGACTCGGCACGCCATCGCGAGGCAGGTGCGTCGCCGGTCCTGATCGTGGGGCCGGGTCGGGCAGCGCTGCAATGGGACTTCGGCGACGACACGCTGGCGGATCTGCTCGAGCGATACTTCGCCGGATGTGACGTGGTGCTCGTCGAGGGCTTCGGGGCAGCGCCGGGCCCCAAGGTGTTCGTGCACCGCCGCGGATTCGAGCCGAAGACGCCCCCGGACCGTGAAGCGGTGATCCTCACGGTTACCGACGAGCCGCTCGGCTTCGCTGCCGAGGTCGGCCCGGACGCTGTCGATGCGGTGGCAGACGCAGTGGAGGACGTCGTTCGGGCTGCCGGAGGCGCCTGACCGGTACAGAACGTCGAGGTGGCTGGGCCGCCCGTGTGTAGGGTCGGAGGTCGCCCGTGCCGGCCACCGTCCGGGGGGTGTCCTCATCTTCTTGTCAAGTTCCATTGTTCATGCAGCGCGTGTTTCCGCAGGGATAATGGCTTCCGAGAGGCCAGGCTGGGGTTCGGAAGCGGGGGTGGGGGGTGTTGGTGGGAGCATGGCGAGGATGACGTCGCAGCGGCGGCGGGCGAGAGCGATGACAGCGGCCTTGTGTCGTTTACCTTTTTGATCGTTTCCGGTCGTAGTAGCGGCGGCTTTCGGGTCGCCGTAGGGAGGCGAAGGCGGCTTGTAAGAGGGTGTTCTTTGGTCGGTGGTTGCCGCGGCGGCTGCGGACGTCACTCTTGAGTGTGCTGCCGGATTGGCGGGTGACAGGGGCGAGGCGGGCCTAGCTGGAGAGGTGTCCGTCCGTGGGGAATTGGGAGCCGTCACCGATCTCGACGAGGATGCGTGGTCCGGTCCTCGGTCCGATTCCGGGGGAGGCTGGCGAGGACCGGTCCGCAAGGGTGGGCGAAGAGGAGTTCCTCGATCTCATCGGGCAGGCTGTCACGGCGCATGTGGATGCGATTCAGTTCCCCGGCGAGTTCGTGACCGGTACGTTCACGCCGACAGCAGAGGGCAGTGGGCCCCGTTTTCAAGTGACCGGCAGTTCGCAGTCGGCAATGGCATGTTCGACACCATGTTCCTAGGACTCGTCGAACCAGCCGTCGCCGTCGAGGTCGACACACTCGCCGTCATACGTCCCGTTCCCGTCCACGTCGACGTAGGCCACGTCCGACAGGCCGTCCCCGTCGGTGTCCTCTGCCACGGTGTCGAAGGTCCCGTCACCGTCGCTGTCGACGACCACCGTGTCGACGGCATCGTCCCCGTCGGAGTCGAGGCCGAGGCTGTCGATCCTTCCGTCTCCATCCATGTCCGCGCCGGCCTGCAACGTGTAGGACTCCCAGGTTCCGTCCTCTGCCTCTACGGCGAACGAGTCGGCGAGTCCGCTGCCGTCGCTGTCCCATCCGAATCCCTCGTGGTCACCGTCCCCGTCGGCGTCCCACGTGACCCAGTCGGCCCATCCGTTGCCGTCCGTGTCCTCGGTCTCGACCTCACCGTCGTGGGTCTCGCTCTCGGTGCCATAGGTCTCGTCGACTTGCATTGCCCTCTCCATCGTCAGGACAGCGCCTTCCTCGCGGTCCGGTCCGGGTTGTCCGCCTGCTGTGACGCGGGGAAAGGGGCTTGCGGTTCCGAGAATCGTCAGCCGAAAGCCGGAACCGGCGGCGGGGAGCCGTCGGCAGACGCGTAGGGGAGGATCCCGAGCCGGATGCGGATCGTCTGTCCGGCAAAGGCCGGGCCGGACGCGTGCATGTGCTCGCCGACCTGGGGCAGGATCTGCGCGCCGATTCCGCTGGCGCCCGTCCATTCGGGGTGCATCTCGGGGAAATCCCCCCAGTACGTCCCGAAGGGGTTGATACGGAGCTCGCCGTCGCGGAACCGGAACGGGAGCCCGGCAGGCGCGGCGAGCACCTGCTCGTCGAATGCGACGAGGATCCCGGATCCGTCGGGACGGGTGAACGCCGCCCACCCGGGCGTGAGGTGGTTGTTCACGGAGTCCGACTCGTGATCGAGAGTCCACGTGGAGCGGTATCCCCGGAAGTTCTCCTTGTGCACGGTCACGGTGCCTGTCCACGGCAGGACGATCGCGCACGGCTCCGCATCGTCGGCGTCGTAGTCGTCCGGGAAGGTCGCCTCGACCCAGAAGCTCACGCCGCCGTCCCCGAACTCCGACGACTCCGAGAACTTCGCCGGGACACCGGGAGCGAACGCGACGCCTTCGAGCTCGGGCGCTGTGGCGTCGAGCATCGGCGGTGCCGGATCGGGTCCTCCGCCGAGGGCCTCGACGTACGCCTCGACGGCTGCGACGCGATCGGGGTGCAGGTGGGGGACTGCCAGACCGAAGTGGGTCGTAGTCATCGCCCTGAGACGGGTCGTCAGATCGCCTCCTCGCCTGCGTGCCGCCTGCACGGCGTGGAAGAGCCTGAAGTTGACGGGCTTCTCGGACCAGTTCCCGAAGCCGTCCATTGCGCCGTCGCAGAGGTCGCGGTGCACGGTGATCTCGAGTTGGGGCGCATGCGTGGCCACATAGTCCGGGGCAGTCGTGTACTCCACGAACTCGAGCGGCTCGAGCGCGCCGATACAGCTCACGAGAACCCCCGGCCAGCTCGCCGCGTCCGCGTCGAAGCTCATGTAGACGAGGCAGTCGCCATCACATGTCTGGTGCACGTGGCGTGCCCAGCCGTCGATTCCCTCGAAGTCGAGCAGGTCCCCGTGGTGGTAGGTGGGCATGACGGGAATGCGGGCGTCCCCTTCGGGTGTGAGCAGCCAGTGGGGGTTGTAGGCGGCGGAACCGTCGAGGCGGACGTCCTGGCGGAATGCCGAGAACTGGTTCGCCGAGTAGAAGAGGCTCAACCACTCGATGCCTTGCTCACGCAAGAGCCGGGGCATGTCTGGGCTGTAGCTGTTCTCCTGCGAGTAGCAGCCCATGTCGACGTTCTCGGTGCCGAAGA
>QWHP01000067.1 GCA_021404985.1 Actinobacteria bacterium ATB1 | reverse complement strand
CGACGTCCAACCCGACCCGCCGTGGTT
Source organism: Actinobacteria bacterium ATB1 (assembly GCA_021404985.1). Lineage (GTDB taxonomy): Bacteria > Actinomycetota > Acidimicrobiia > UBA2766 > UBA2766 > QWHP01. The sequence goes on along the minus strand of QWHP01000067.1, from coordinate 10,068 downwards.
GTCCGTGTAGTTCACGATGCCGTCCGACTCCATGTCCCACTGGACCTCGATCGCGCCCGGACCGTTCAACGAGACGGAACCCGGGGAGAGAATCCCGTCACCACAGAAGTCGAGAAAGCCGTCGTCGCGACAGACCGCGGCCTCGAGAGTGATCACTTGGTCCTGACGGGCGTCGTACTGAGCCTGGACCGTTTGTATGGACCAAGGTGAGGGGTCGTTGGTGATGAGCCCCCAGTCGTCGGCGTCGGCCGCCGAACCGGAGGCGAGAAGCCAGAACAGACCTCCTCCTGCGATCACGAGACCCAGCAAGAGCGAGCGACGGAATCGCCCGAAGACGATCTTCATGCGTCCTCCCAGCTAACGGGCGCCCGGGGTTCGTTTCGCGGAGCGTGGCTCGATTCTGGACGCCGGCCCCACAAACACCGAGATGCCATCCTGTCCTGACAGACACCGTCGCCGAAACCCCCGCATCCGGTTCGGACCTCCCAGTCCCAGCGATCGGTCAGTTCAACCTACCCGAAGCGGTCACGGATTGCCACGCACCCGCAGCCGCAGGACTATCTGTAGAGACATGGAGTCGACACGGGACAAGAAAAGAGCCGCTGCCGTGCTCGCTGCCGGAGGCCTCGTCGCAGTCCCGACAGAGACCGTCTACGGGCTCGCGGCCGACGCCACGAACGAGAGCGCGGTTCAGCGCGTCTTCGAGGTCAAGGGGCGGCCCGCCGGACACCCTCTCATCGTGCACGTGTGCGGACTCTCGATGCTGTCCTCCTGTGTGGCGGACGTCCCCGAGGACGCACGCCGCCTCGCCGAGGCTTTCTGGCCGGGTCCACTTACCCTCGTGCTTCGCAGGTCGGCTCTTGTTCCGGACGTCGTGACCGGAGGCCTGTCGACTGTCGGGGTACGCCAGCCCGACCACGTCCTGACACTCGAGGTGATCCGTCTACTCGGACGGCCGATCGCAGCACCCTCGGCGAACCGCTTCGGGCGCGTCAGCCCCACGTCGGCGCTCGACGTCGAGGAGTCCCTCACCGGTGACGTGGACCTCGTGCTCGACGGCGGACCCTGCCGGATCGGCATCGAGTCCACTATCGTCGACTTGACAGGTACCACGCCCGCGCTCCTGCGACCCGGTGCCGTCTCTCCAGACGAGATCGGAGAGGTTCTCGGCAAGACCCCTCATGTGGACTCCGGCCCGCCCCGCGCCCCGGGCATGCTGGCCGCCCACTACGCCCCCACAGCGCGGGTGCTTGCAGTCGAGCGGGAAGAGGCAGGCGATGCCGTGGGCTCCCTTGTCGGCGGGGACACACGTGTGGCCGTGATGTGCGAGACGGACGTGGACGCCCTGGAAGCAGACATCCGCCTCGACGCAGGCTCTGACGAGACGACCTACGCAGGCCGTCTCTACTCGCTCCTGCGCGAGGCCGACCGGTGCGGAGTGGACGTCGTGGTGGCGGTTCTCCCGAGGCCGCGCGGGCTGGGTGGCGCCGTTAGAGACCGGCTGCAGAGGGCGTCCTCGACCCCGTGAACCCAGTGCTACCGTCTCGGTGTGCGTCCGGCCTCCGACGTCGAGCGAATCGCTCCGCCCATCTCCGACTACGCCCTCCTGTCGAACTGCCGCGGTTCCGCGCTGGTGAGCAGCGATGGTTCGATCGACTGGGCCTGTCTGCCGAGCTTCGCGTCGCCGGCGGTGTTCGCACGCCTGCTCGGACCGGACGCCGGGCATTGGTCGATCCGACCTGCCTTCGCGTTCGACGTCGTCAGGACGTACATACCGGGGACGCTCGTCCTCGAGACCGAGTACCGCCTGTCGGGAGCGACGGTGCGTCTCACCGACGCCCTGCTCATGACACCCGAGCCCGGAACCGAGGAGATCGGGCCCGATTCCCCTCCCACGATCATCCGGGTGCTCGAATGCCTCGAGGGAAGTGCCGTCGTCGATGCCGAGCTCGCACCTCGCCCGGAGTACGGCCTGACACGCCCGTTCCTCCTGCCGGCGGAGGGCGGCCTCCAGTCGTTCGGGGGTTCCACGGCCATCACCGTGGCGTGGCCAGAATCCGTCGATGCTCCCCAGAGCACGGTGCGCAGCCGTTTCGAGATCTCCGAGGGCGACAAGCACGCCTTTGCCATGCAGGAGTTCTCGCCTTGGGTCGCGCGTCCCGAACCCATGACCGAGGACGAGATCCTCGAGGCGCTGATGGGCACGACCGCACTCTGGCGGGCCTGGTCGTCGAATCACACGACCCGATACGAAGGGCCGCATCGCGACGAGGTTGAGCGGTCCGCCCTCGTCCTACAGGCACTCCAGTACGCCAGGACCAAGGCGATCGTGGCTGCACCGACCACCTCCCTGCCCGAGGCCCGTGGGGGCGAGAGGAATTGGGACTACCGGTACGCCTGGGTACGCGATGCGAGCATGGCGACGTCCGCGCTCGCAGAGGCGGCGCATGACTTCAAGGCGTTCGGCTTCTTCACGTTCTTCGTGACGTCCGCGGCCGGGCGTGTGAACGAGGGTCACGATCTGCAGATCCTCTATGGGATCGAGGGCGAACGCTACATCCCCGAGACCACCCTCGATCATCTCTCAGGTTTCGCTGGGAGTCGTCCCGTCCGTGTCGGGAACGGAGCCTTCGACCAGACCCAGCTCGACATCTTCGGGCACCTCCTGCACGCAGCCTGGGCCCTCTGGAGCACGGGCCGGGAGTTCGGCCCCCACATCTCACGATTCCTGCGAGACTTGGCTGATTGCGCTGCCGACCGCTGGTCCGACCCGGATTACGGCATCTGGGAGCAGCGCGCGGGGCTCCAGCACACTCTCTTCTCGAAGCTCATGTGTTGGGTGGCCCTGGACCGTGCTGTCAGGATGCGAGAGGCGATCGGGGCAACCGAACACGCCGTAGAGAGGTGGGCCCAGGGAGCTGCGGACGTACGTGAGGCAATCGAGAAGAACGGATGGAGCGAGAGTCTCGGCGCGTACTCGCAGGCGTTCGGTGTCGATGCCCTCGACGCATCCGCGCTCATGTTGCCGCTCACCGGATTCGTTCCCGTGGACGACGAGCGGATGGCAGCCACGATCCGGGCCATAGAGGTGAATCTCACGGACGCCAACGGGTTCGTCTACAGGTACCGCAACGCCGACGGCCTCGAGGGCAGCGAGGGCACCTTCGCGATCTGCACGTTCTGGCTCGTGGCCTGTCAGGCCCTTGCAGGCCGGACTGAGGAGGCGCGGTCGCTGTTCCGGAGGGTTCTCGGGTGCGCCAACGACGTCGGCCTTCTCTCGGAGGAGCTTGCCTCCGACGGGGCGATGCTCGGCAACTTCCCGCAGGCCCTAACCCACATAGGTCTCCTCATGGCGGCGTTCGCGCTCGAGCACCGGTTCGACCTCATGTTCCCGACCGGCGACAGCGAGGCGCCAGGGGAACAGACGAACCAGATCAGGTCCTGACGTTCCATCGACGAACGACGGGAACCTCCCGCTCGTACCCGAGGATTCCGACGGTGGCTGTGTCGAGCGCGAAAAGGCGACCATCGGACCCGCCCAGCCCCAGCCATCGGGCGCAGAGGATCCTCAGCATGTGGCCGTGAGAGAAGACGAGAACGTCTCCATCGACGCGTCGCGCTCGTTGGATCACCCTGTCAGCGCGCACGCCCACGTCGGCTGCGGACTCGCCCCCCGGACATCCACCCTCGAAGACCGTCCAACCTGGCCTCTCGAGGCGGATGTCCGCGGTTGTCCGTCCCTCGCACTCGCCGTAGTCCCATTCCATGAGATCGTCCTCGAGGGTGGGAGCGGGGAAGCCGGCAAGCAGCGCCGTCTCCACGGCGCGGGAAAGCGGCGAGCTCAGCACGGCAATGAATTCGTGTTCGGCGAGCAGCACCCCGACAGCCCTTGCCTCTTCGCGTCCGCGTTCGGAGAGCGGGATGTCGGTCCTTCCGGTGTGGCGGCGCGCCTTGCTCCATTCGGTTTCACCGTGCCTGACGAGCCACAGTGAACCGTGATGCGGTCTGCCTCGGCCGTCACCCACGCGGAGGTCCTGGCGCCGTCAACCGATGAGCTCCCGTGCCCTTTCCGCCACGGCCTTTGGAGTGAAACCGAACTTGTCGGCCAGAACCTTCCAGGGAGCGGAGGCCCCGAAGCGGTCGAGGGTGACCATGTCGTCCACACCCCAGCGTTCCCAGCCGAAAGGCACCCCCGCCTCGATCGCGAGCGTCCTCATCGCCGGCGGCAGGACGGAATCCCGCTCTTCCCGGGGGCGCTCGGCGAAGCGCTCCCAGCAAGGCAGCGACACGACCCGGGCGGAGATGCCATCGCGCGAGAGGAGCTGACGCGCCTCGAGCGCAACGTGGACCTCGGAGCCGGTGGCCACGAGGCAGACGTCGTCGCCGTCCGCGTAGACGTAGCCGCCCTCATCCGCGCGAACGAGGTCCGGGTCGAGGACCGGTACGCCCTGCCGCGTCAGGACGAGAGAGGTCGGCCCTTCGGTACGCTCGAGGGCCATCCTCCAGGCCTGGGCGGTCTCGTTCGGGTCTGCGGGGCGCACGACCCACATGTTCGGCATGGCTCGGAGGCTCGCCAGGTGCTCGACGGGCTGGTGGGTCGGGCCGTCTTCCCCCAGGAACACGGAGTCGTGGGTGAACACGAACACGGCATCGAGATGGCTCAGGGCAGCCAACCTCATGGTCGGACGCATGTAATCGCTGAAGACGAAAAACGTGGCACAGAAGGGCCTGAACAAGCCGTGGGCGGCGATCCCGTTCGTTATCGCCCCCATGCCGTGCTCGCGCACGCCGAACTCGATGTTGCGGCCGCCCCAGTCGGGGGCTTCCTCGACGCCTGTAGGTGAGGGGTCCTTCTCACCGAAACGACCGAATCCGTCCAGGAACGTGAGCGTGGACGGGTCGAGGTCTGCCGAACCACCGATGAGCTCCGGGAGCTCGGGAGCGAGGGCGTTCAGGACCTGGCCGCCCGCATTGCGAGTCGCCATCTCGCCTTGGTCGGCGTCCCATCGAGGGAGTGTGGCGACCCAATCCTCGGGCAGGTTCCCGGACAGCCTTCTGGTGAACTCTGCCGCGAGATCCGGTTCTTCCGACCGCCAGATCTCGAAGGACTTCTGCCACGCCGTGTGGGCCTGGGACCGGACGGCCACGAGCTCTCGCACATGGTCGTAGACCTCACCGGGGACCTCGAAGGGCGGGTGGGTCCATCCGAGCGTCTCACGCGTCTCTTCGACACCCTCGGGCCCCAGCGGGCTCCCGTGGGCGTGGAAGGTGTCCTGCACCGGTGAGCCGTATCCGATGTGGCTGCGTGTCACGACGAGGCTCGGGCGGCCGACTTCCTCGAGGCACTCCGCGATCGCACGGTCGATCGCGTCGAGGTCGTTGACGTCGGCAATGTGGGTGACGTGCCAGCCATACGCTTCGTAACGGGCGCGGACGTTCTCGCTGAAGGAGTTCGACGTAGGTCCCGAGAGTGTCACAAAGTTGTCGTCGTAGAACACGGTCAGCCTGCCGAGCCCGAGATGGCCGGCGAGCGAGGCCGCTTCGGACTGGACACCTTCCATCAGGCATCCGTCCCCGGCGAAGCACCATGTCCTGTGGTCGACGATTCCGGGCGAGGAGGTGTTGAAGCGCGCCGCGGCTGCCCGTTCGGCGATTGCCAGCCCGACTGCATTGCCGACACCTTGGCCGAGTGGCCCTGTCGTGACCTCGACCCCCGGCGTGTCGATGTGGCCGCGTTCAGGATGTCCGGGTGTGATGGACCCCCATTGTCTGAAGTCCTGGAGCTGCGACTTCGGGACGTCATAGCCCACCAGGTGAAGTGTCGCGTAGAGGAGCATGGAGGCGTGTCCGTTCGAGAGCACGAATCGATCGCGGTCGGGCCATGCAGGGTCGGACGGATCGTGCTTCATGTGTCGCGTGAACAGCGAGTAGGCGAGAGGTGCCAGCCCGAGAGGTGCGCCGGGATGACCGGAGTTCGCCTTCTGGACAGCATCGACCGACAGGAAGCGGATCGCGTTGATCGCCTCGGTTGCGATGTTCGTGGTCGTCGCTGTTGCCATCGCCTCTCCTCTGGGGCCGACTCGGGGACTCTGCGGGACCGACTCCCGCAGTCTTGCAGACACGGAAAGCATCTGTTCCGATCACCGCCGGAGGAGGGCGGGCAAGGGGACTGGGGGTGGGGACTTCGGCGGTCAACCGGCTTGTCCGCCCACGGGCGAGGGCAGCCGCTCGATGGTCTCGGGGAAGTGGCAGGCGACCTCGTGACCGAGACCTGGGTCGGTGAGGGCAGGCACCTCGAGGGCACATCGGTTCTGTGCCCGCGGGCAGCGGTGGCGGTAGCCGCAGCCTTGTGTGGTCTCCCGGACTGCTGGGGGCTCGGGGCGGAGGGAGGCGTCGCCGTCGACGGGCAGCCCCTGCCTGCGAGCCTCGCGCGAGGGCGATGGGAGAGGGACGCCGGCCAGGAGCTCGTAGCTGTAGGGATGGCAAGGGTTCTCGAGCATCACCTCGCGCGATGCGACCTCCACGACGCGGCCTCCGAACATGACCATGATCCTGTCCGAGATCTCGAGCGCGTTCGCCGGATGCGTAGTCGCCAGTAGGCAGGACATCGACAGCTCGTCACCGAGCCGGCGGACGAGACCCAGCGCGATCGCTCGGCTGCGGGGTTCCAGGGGGTCGACGCTGTGGTCGATGAGGAGGAGCCGTGGGCGGAGCACGACGGCGCGCGCAAGCGCGACCCGAAGGCGATCCAGGGGGATCAGGTCCCCGGATCGCACCTGTGCTCTCGTCTCCTCGATCCCTACGAGGTCGAGGGTGTCCCGGGCTCTATTGCGTCGTTCCCTGCGCGGGCATGCCCTCTGGATGCGTAGGGGTTCTGTCACGATGTCCAGGACGGGCATGGACGTCGGGAGCATGTCCTTGGGGCTCGCCGGGTTCCCGGTGACGAGACCGATCCTCGCCCGGTGCGCGTGGATCTCCTTGCGGGTGAGCCCTGCGACGTTCAAGCCGTCGAAACGCACCCTGCCTTCCCAGGGTCCCGCGAGTCCGGCGATGGCGGAGACGAGTTCCGTGGCACCGGAGCCCTCCTCGCCCACGACGCCGAGGATCTCTTGGGCGGAGACCCCGAAGGACGCATGGTCCACGAGAGGGCCTTCTTCCGGCCCTCGGGACGGTGTGTCGAGACACAGGTCATCGACCTCGAGCAGCGCGGCCGGCGCCACGCGGTGATCGGGTTCGTCAGGGAACGAGTTCCTCATGCCGTGATCCTCTCGCTTCTGCGGCGATCAGTTCGGAGTGCCAGCAAGCGGCGCTGTGGCCGTCGCCCACAGGAGTCAGAGGGGGTTCGAGCGTGGTGCAGAGATCGTCTGCGTCGGGACAGTTGTCCCGGTAGGGGCAGCCCGGCACTCCTGCCGGCGGAGCGATCCGGCCGTTCCCGATCGTGTTGCGCCGATCCCGGGTCAGGTCGGGGGAGGAGGCGAGCAGATGGGCAGTGAACGCCATGGCGGGACGTCCCAGCACCGTCCCGGTTCTGCCTGTCTCGACAACGGACCCCGCATAGACGACCGCGGTGAGATCTGCATGTCTGCATGCCGTTCCGGCGTCGTCGGTGAAGAGGACGAGGCGTGGCTCGTCGAGGTCGCGGATCCGTCGGATCACCTCGTTCATGTGGCGGACGCCGAGGTTCCGTCCCGGCTCGATTGCGAAGACCAACGGTTCCGCGAGCTCCGCGAGCTCGCTGTCGACCTCGACCGGACGACTGCTCCTCGAGAGGAGTACCACTCCCGGGCCGCCCTGGTTCAGGGCGATGGCGCTGCAGAGGCGTCGAGCCTCGGCGTCGGATGCCCCGAGGACCGCGAGGGTCTCCCCGGGGCGAAGCGTCTCCGCCAGGATCTCGATCGTGGAAGTGTCCCGCCTCGTCTCGTTGCGTTGCACTCCGGACGAGGAAGCCCCGGCACCCCGGTCGATGCCGGATGCGACGAGGATCAGTCCAGCAACCGTTGCCGTCACCATGCCGAGCGTGAGCCAGAACCCCGGGTCCTCCGCGACGGTTCGGCCTGCCGTTCCGAGGTACCGATGCAAGAGCCCGCCCCATGTCGTCCAGAGCCCACCCCAACCTGCCGCTGGACCGATGGCGGCTGATGCGCAGGACTCGGTGAAGAGGACTCCGACTGCGGTGAGGAGGGTTGTGGCGATTGCCGCTGTTCTGACTTCGGGGAGGATGTGGTGACGCAGGACGCGTCGCCGCGACGCGCCGGCGGCACGCACGGAGAGCACATGGCCCGTTGCGGACACCTTCTCCGCCGCGCGCCCCGCCCGGACGGCCACGGGCACCCACGCGAACACGACCACGAACAGGGCCACGGCGACCGGGGCCTTGCCGCCCGAGAGGGCCGAGCCATTCGTGCCGGCGAACACGAGGACGGCCGCCACAGGCACGGTGCCGGCTGTGTACTTCGCCCCTGCGGTGACAGAGCGCGCGATACGGTTCCCCGTGCCCGCTCTCGTACCGAGGAGCAAACCGACCGGCAATGCGGTGACGACCGCCAGGCAGACGACCATCAGGCTCGGCCTTCCGGCCTCGAGGACCACGGTGACTTCGTCCTCGGGTGAAAGCCACGGAAGAGAGGGACCCGCCAGGCAAGCTGCGACCACGAGGAGCAGAAGAAAGGCGCCGAGCAGCGACGCCGTCGGCCATCTGCGGATCCACCTCGTCTTCGAGGTCCCGGACCGCTTCAGTCTGTCCAAACTGCCTGCGGGCGCGCGCCCTGTCGGGGCTGGAATTTCCTGCCGAACCGTCCAGTCGGTCATCCCGGCGCCCCCGGCTGGCGCCGAGCCGAGAAGGTGGACGGATCCGACCAGCCCGCAGAGAACGTCCACGCCGACCCTGATCCCGGTGCAGAGAAACACGATGGCGACAAGACAGCCCATCGCCGTACCCACGTCGCTGCGCATCGACGCCGAAACGAGGACGCCCCCCAACCCCTCGATCCCGAGTACCGCCTCCACGGTCACAACCAGCCCGGCCACGAGTCCCACTCCTAGAGCAGCGTGGCCCAGCAGGGTGGGCAGAGTGCAGCGCAGGCCGTGTCGCCACACGATCCTCCCCCTTGGCAGACCCTTCAGCAGCATTCGGCGAGCGGCATCGGACCCGAGGAAGACGAGGGCCTCCCGGTGCTGCCAGATCGCAAGTGTCGCCCCACCGGCCACCGCCGGTGGAAGGGCACCCACGAGATGGGTGACGAACCCCGATGTGTCGTGGCCGCCGAGCAGGAACACCCAGGCGAAGGCAGGGACGGCAACGCCGGCGAGTGAGATCGCGGCGGCGATACCTGACGTGAGGCGTCGACGGGAGGCTGCCGAGAACATGCCACCGATCCAGCCGAAGCCGAAGGCAGCCAGGCTACCGACGGCCATGATCGCCGCTGTGTCGGGCAGGGCGTGCCATACCGTGGCGAGCACGTCATGGTCCGTGAGGATGGGTTCGTGACCTGAGGACTCCCATGCGACGCGCATGGACACGCTCGCGAACAGGGCGAAGGCGAAAGCCAACGCCGTCCCGTGGAGGATCCTCTTCCCGGTGTAGGCCAGCACTGGGCGACGATACCGTCCTCGACCATTCAGGAGGTGGCACCTCCACGGGCGCCGAGAATTACTCGCCCAGCGGGCTCCGGCTTCCGTATTCTTGGTGCACCAGGGAAAGGAGGTGGTCCAGCTTTGAGTGGTAATAGACGTTGGACTCTGGAGGTGGCTGGCCACTGACGCGTGGCACGCCGGACCAGCCGGCTGGGTCCACGATCAGTGGAATCCAAACCAGCTCACCGGAACCGGAGGCTCCGATCCCCAGTCCAGGGTCGGCCACACACGTGGAAGCAGCCTCCGGTTCTTTCGCGCCTGCTCTCGCTCAGGAGAAGTCGGCCTTCTTGTACATCGTGACCACGCAGGCACCGCCCAGTCCGATGTTGTGCTGGAGCGCGATCTTTGCGTCGACCACCTGGCGTTCCTCGGCTTCCCCCCGGAGCTGCCAGTTGAGCTCGGAGCACTGTGCGAGGCCTGTCGCGCCCAGAGGGT
>QWHP01000066.1 GCA_021404985.1 Actinobacteria bacterium ATB1 | reverse complement strand
GCCTCCGGGAACGGGCCGCAGATCGTTCTCGACGATGCGGACCTCGACGCTGCCGCGGAGGCCGCGGTGTACGGCGCGACTTTCACGTCGGGCCAGTGTTGCGTGGCCACCGAGCGTCTCCTCGTGCAGGAGTCCGTCCACGAGGAGCGCGTGGGGCGCGTCGTGGCGCATGCAGAACATGTCCGGCTCGGCGATCCCCTCGACGAGGCCACGACTCTGGGACCGCTCAACAACGACACCGTGGCCGCGAAGATGGACAGGCATATCGAGGATGCTCGCAACAGGGGCTTGGAGGTCCTGACAGGTGGGACGCGGTCTGGAGGCTTCCCCACGGACCTCTACTACCCGCTCACGATCGTCGACCAGGTCGATACCGACGCCCTCCTCTTCACGGACGAGACGTTCGGGCCTGTGCTCCCGATCACGACATTCACCGACGACGCGGAGGCGCTGAGGCTCGCGAACGAGAGCCATCTGGGACTCCAGGCGGCCGTGTTCACGTCGAGCCTCAAGCGTGCGTTCCGATTCGTCGACGGGCTGCGGGCGGGGAGCATCGTGGTCAACGACTCGACCGACTTCTGGGAGCCTCACCCGCCGTTCGGAGGCGCCTCGCGCACCCGGACAGGTTGGGGACGGATCGGGGGCAAGTACACGCTCCTCGACATGACCGACCTCCGCACTGCCGTCATCGACGTCGAAAGAACCAGGGACTGAGGCGGCGGGTGATGGGCACGACACCGGAACTCATCCGTCACTTCATCGACGGGAAGCCGTGGGATCGCGAGTCGGAACGGGAGGGAGACGTCTTCGATCCGGCCGCCGGCAGGGTGATCCGGCGTGTGGCCCTCTCGGGAACGGCCGAGGTCCGTGCGGCGGTCGAGGCGGCGAAGGCGGTGTCCGAGCGATGGCAGGACGTGTCCCTCACGAGGCGCGCACGGATCATGTTCGCGTTCCGCGAGATACTCGAGTCCCGGCGAACGCAGCTTGCTCGCACGATCACTCAGGAGCACGGAAAGGTGCTCGACGACGCCGCCGGCGAGATAGCCCGTGGTATCGAGGTGGTCGAGTTCGCCTGCGGGATACCGCATCTTCAGAAGGGCGAGCATTCCGAGCAGGTGTCGACTGATGTCGACACCTGGTCTGTACGACAGCCCTTGGGGGTGGTTGCCGGGATCACGCCCTTCAACTTCCCCGCGATGGTTCCCATGTGGATGTTCCCGATCGCGATCGCATGCGGGAACACGTTCGTCTTGAAGCCGTCCGAGCGGGATCCGTCGGCCTCGATGCTGCTGGCCGAGTGGTTCGCCGAGGCCGGGCTGCCCGACGGCGTCCTCAACGTCGTACACGGCGACAGACACACGGTCGACGCTCTGATCACTCATCCGGACGTCAGAGCGGTCAGCTTCGTCGGGTCCACTCCGGTCGCGCGGCATATCTATGCCACCGCGACCAACGAGGGCAAACGTGTCCAAGCCCTCGGGGGGGCGAAGAACCACATGGTCGTCCTCCCCGACGCCGACCTCGACCGAGCGGCAGATGCCGCGGTCAGCGCCGGGTTCGGTTCGGCGGGCGAGCGTTGCATGGCGGTGTCCGTCGTCGTCGCAGTCGAGCCCGTGGGAGATGCGCTGGTTGCAAAGATCGCCAAGCGAGCGGAAAGCCTGGTCGTCGGTGACGGCCAGACCGATGGCGTGGACATGGGCCCTCTCGTCACCGGACAACACTGCCACCGTGTCCGAACCTACGTCGAAACCGGCGTCTCGCAAGGCGCGGAGCTCGTCGTGGACGGCCGTGACATCGATGTCGCGGACCGTCCCGACGGGTTCTGGCTCGGCCCGAACGTCTTCGACCACGTCACACCTGAGATGTCCGTCTATACGGACGAGATCTTCGGGCCCGTCCTGTGCGTCCTTCGCGCCGAGAGCTACGACGAGGCCGTCCGCCTCGTGAACGACAACCCGTACGGGAACGGTGTGGCTCTCTTCACGCGCGACGGGGGCGCGGCACGTCTCTTCCAGCGACAGATCGAAGCCGGAATGGTCGGGATCAACGTGCCGATCCCCGTCCCGATGGCGTTCCACAGCTTCGGCGGCTGGGGGGAATCGCTCTTCGGCGACACCCACGTCTACGGCCCCGACGGGGTCCGGTTCTACACGCGTGCCAAGGTCGTCACGGCCCAGTGGGCCGATCCCCATCTCGCCGGCCCCGATCTGGGCTTCCCGACGAACCGCTGAACGCATCCGGGACCCCAGACGGACGAACGGCCGCTACGCTCGGCTCCACGGAGGATCGGCCAGGTGCACAGATATGGATCTCACGGCGGAATCGGAACGCGGGCGCGTGCGGAATGTGGGTCAGATCCTGCATTCCGCAGGGAAGCAAGTCCGCATCCTACGCTCGATCGCTTGGCCGGCGGCCTCGCGGGACGCCTTCCTGGCATCCGGCTGCGAACGGCTTCCCGAGATCGAATACCCACCCCTGGACCCGGAACCGATCATCGACCTCGTAAGGCAGGCGCGCCGCGAAATCTTCCCCGGCAGTCCTGTGGACGACTGGCTGGAAGCAACAGCAGATGCCATCGAGGGCGGCGCCCGCATGCTCGCCGGAGCGGGGACACCCGTCTTCTTCGAGAACTCACGTCAGTTGTACGGGACCCCGCGCGAGCCGCTGCGCTACGGGAACGTCACACCCCTGGCCCTCGCCGAGGCCGTCCACGAATCGATCGACGAGCTGACGAAGCTCCATCTCGGCGTCACACCCAAGCCTGATCGGTCGTCCGAGGAAGTCGCATCGCAGATCGAGACGGCAGTCGCTGCACGCTTCGGTGAGAGCAGCCCGGAGATCGAGATCGTCGACGAGCTCTCCGCAAATGCCCTTGCGACCTCGTCCCGAATCCGGATCCGCCGGGATGCGAGGTTCACGGAGCGCGACGCCCGCCAGCTCATCAATCACGAGGCATTCGTGCATGTCGCCACAGCCCTGAACGGCAAGGCGCAGACCGACCTTCCCGTCCTTGCCCTCGGCCACCCGGGCACGACACGCACCCAGGAGGGGCTCGCCGTTCTTGCCGAGTTCATGAGCGGCACGATGGATCTCGACAGGCTGCGGCGCCTCGCCGACCGAACCAGGGCGATCGACATGGCCATCGAGGGAGCGGACTTCGTCGAGGTCTACCGCTGGTTCGTGGAGCGACTCGACGATCCGGAGCAGTCCTTCGAGGCCGCGCGGCGAGTCTTCCGGGGGGGCACACTCACCGGTGGAGCCCCCTTCACGAAGGATCTCGTGTACATCTTCGGACTCCTCCAGGTCAGCGCTGTCATGCGTGCGATCTTCTCGGCCGGGCGTGCGGATCTGCTGACACTTCTCTTCTGCGGGAAACTCGACGCGATGGCGATACCGGCACTGGCCGAGCTGACGGTCCATGGCATGTGCCGGCCCGGTGTCTTCCTGCCGCCCTGGGTGGAGGATCCGAGGTTCCTCTTCGCCTTCCTCACCTTCTCGTCGTTCGAGAACCGACTCGACATGGCACATCTGACGGAGGTGGCCCACCGCCTGCTTGCCGGCGTGCCCGTCTTGGGCGTTGAGGTGGGACGATGAGGGTTCCCCGTCCCGGAGGACACCTGGGGATCAGGGACCGCCTGCCGACCTCTGCTCCGTGACGAAATCGAGATCGAGCGACCATCCGTCGAGTGCCGCCCTGTAGGTCCGGGTATCCCATCCGGCGTGTGCCCAGGGGCTGTCCCACCGCATCGATCCGGGGTGGAGGTCGATCTCGCTCCCACTCACGACGAACGGGACATCACGGCCGGCTCTGGGGGTCCAGCCGAAGCGGACCTCGCCACTCGTCGGCGACGTGTACTCGACCGTGAAGCCGTCCCACGGCAGATGAATGCAGAAGAAGGACGACGGGACCCACGGATTCCGAGGGCAGGGTCGCGTGCCGGACCAAGGGATCACGTCCGGCCGGATCGAACTCACGGCTTCCAGGAAGTCCCCGAAGGGATCCGTCGACCCCGGGAAGTCCTGGGCGCGCGCGACCTCGGATATCCAGACGTTGTCCGGCCCGCCACGCGCCACGAGATCGAACTGGCCCTCGAGACCGCGGGTGTGTTCGACGAGCGGGTTGTAGGTGCGCCAGCGCGCAGGCCGCCACGACCACAGGGCGACGTACCCATCGCCGAGCCGCCCGACGACCCAGCCGTTGCGTTCGACGACCTCGTCGAAGCGCTCGGTCGGGAAGAACGCGTGCGTGTACCCCTCGTATCCGAACCCGAAACCACCGCTGCCGATCGGCAGCGACGGATATTGGGGGGAATAGATCGCGACGAGAGATCTCTCGTGGTGGGCAACGCGTGGGATCGATGCCTCACCCGTCCAATAACCCTCCTTGGAGTTGGGGTCGGCAGAGGGCGGTACGCCGTCGCGGGGATGGTTCGTGAACACCAGGGCGTCGGCATCGAGGGTCGCCTGCCAGATGTGCGCCTGCTCGCTCCGCTGCCCCGGTCGCCAGTCCTGCGCTGCGGAGAGCATCACCTCCGGACTCCGCCAGGTCGAGGTGTCAACCTGGCTCAATAGGCCTGCATTGACGACGGGGGCGAGGGTGCGGGCAAGCATGCGGATGAAGCTCGGCGGTGAGTTCTCGGCGATGGGCTCCAGGATGGCGACGGGCGCGAAGTTCGACGACTTCCAGAGATCGTTCTCCTCGACGAACCGGGCGGAGAAGGCAGCTATCTGCCACGCCATGAAGGCTCCCATCGACCACCATGTCATCAGACCTTCCTCACCCGTATACGGCAGGCCGTAGACAGGCTCGGGGTCCGGGCGCAACGGCTCCAAGGGATCCAGCGGAAGGCTCTGGCGCTGGCGGACCGTACCGGTCGTCTCGGTCGAGGCGATGCGACGGACCACCTCGGGTGGGCGGTATCGCCGTGCGATGGCGAGGAGGGTCGCGTCGTCCACATGTGGATAGGGACGGTCTGTGTCGTCGAAGACCATCTTCGCGAGCGAGAAGGTGTCCTCGTCGAGCGACGTGAGCTTGTCCTTCATGTACGACCTGCCGTGGGTCGAACCGAAAGCTCCCTGCTGGAGATGGGATGCAAGCTCCACGAGCATTACGTCGAGGGTCATGTCGGCGAGGTTCCGGATCGACTCGTCGCCGGCGAACTCGGCAAGGAGGAGAACTCCCTTGAGGTCCTCGGTCCAGTAGACGTTCGACAACCATTCGCTGAAGCCGAACCGGCTGCGTAATTCGAACCAACGCCGGATCCGCGGATCGGCGTGCGCGACATGTTCTGCGCCGGTCATGCCGCTGTTCGCAAAGACGGAATCGGGGTATGCCTGCCCGGCAACGTATTCGTTCGCCAGGAAGATGATGAGGTGGTTCTCGGTCCAGTAGTACTGGCTGTCGACGACTCCCTCGGGCGTTGGTTCGTCCCACCAGTACTTGAACGCCAGGATTCGTTGCTCGACAGCTTCCACCAGACCGGGATCCAGTTCGTCCCGGTAGCGCAGGATCAGCGTGAGGAGGTTGTTCACGTCGAAATCGCCCGTGTCCTCGAAGGCAGCGAGCTTCTCGAAGATCGCCGAGAAGTCCTCGGGTCGGACCTGTGCGACTGCCGACGCGTCGAAAGCCGAATCCCGGCGACCCCGCTCCGCGTGCGACATGATGGATAGCGGACTCGACGGGACGAGTGGCGCGCTCGTCGCATGAGCCAGGTAGTCGTCCTGGCGCGCAACCCACTCGGCTTCGGGCACGAGGCCGTCTGAAGGGGACGCAGACGCGACGGACCCCGTGGGAAGGGCGGCAGCCGCCACCGCGAGGAGGGCGAGCCAGAGGAACCCGGTTCTCCCGATGCGGCGCCAGTCCATGCCCCAGTCCTATCTGCCGGCCCCCAAGCCTGTTCTCCACTTCATTTCTAGCGATCCGGGCATCGTCCTCCCCATCCGCGCGATCCGCTCAAGTCCCGGGCTGTTCGTGTCGACAGGGGCATCACATCACCTGCACTCACGGCTGATCACGGGGCGGCACGTGGCATGGACGGACAAGGACGCGAGCGTCTGGAACGACTCGACGTGGGAAGTGTCGTCCGCACGGTGTTCCTCCTCTCCGTCTTCGTGGCGTTCGTCACCGGCGTCCTCGCCTTCGGAGCGTGGCATGCGCTGGCAGCTCTGGATCTCGTCAGAGGAGTCGAGGAGCTCGTGGGAGAGCTAGCCGGGGGTGTCTTTCGAATCGACCGGAGCAATTTCGCGGGAGCCTTCGTCGGTCTGGAGGGCTTGCTCGTCGTGACTGCCACCGCGTTCGCCGGGATCGGCGCGTCGGTGTACAACCAGGCCGCCGATATCGTGGGTGGCGTCGAGTTCGACGCCGAGGACTCCATTCGAAAGCGGGACAGGCCCCTCGCAAGGGCCTTCCGCAAGACCACGCCTGGAGAACGGCCGGCCGTGGCCTCTGTGCGACAGGTCGCCTCCCCTGAACACGCCGCCACCCCCTCGCCGCAGTCGGACCCGGCTGCAGAAGCGGCTGCGACTCTGTGCACGGCGTCGAGGCTCGTGATGATGATCATCAAGAACGGGCACCTCGAGTTGTCCACTTGCGAAATCGACAGCCTCGTGCCTCTGGCCTCGTCCAGAACCACCGACGAAGCCGAGGGGCGTGTCGTCTGCCTTGCCTCAGTCGCAGATCCGGGCGGCGCCGTGGCGTTCAGCGAGACCGGCCACGTCCGTTCACTCGCCGAGACCGGCCGGATCGACGGGCAGGCCGGCATCACGGGCAAGCAGAGGCCGGGCAGGGCACGGTCCGCTACTCCGATCGCCGTCCTCGACCGTGCTGAGGTCGACCGCTCGCCTCATCTCCTGTTCGTGACCGCGCGCGGCAGAGTGAAGCGCACGCCGGCACCCGACTGCATGGCGGCAGCCGCGACGGGCAGGCGGGCGCTGAAGGTGGGTCCGGGGGACAGACTCGTGGCCGTGGTCCCGACCACGGGCTCGGACGAGATCGTGGTGGCGACCCGACGCGGCTTGGCGTTGCGCTTCAGAGAGCTCGACGTGACTGTGTCGAACGCGGCCACGGCGCCGGTGCGTGGCTTGCGGGTCGACATCCGCGACGAGGTCGTCTCCGCGTCTCGAATTGCCGAGGGAACCGTGGTCGATCTCCTCACGGTGACCGAACGGGGCTTTGCGAAACGCACGTCCGTCGAGGACTTCCGAGTCCAGCGACGCGGAGGGCGCGGGGTCCGGGCTGCTGTCCTCACGGAGGACTGTGGCCAGTTGGTGGCAGCTCTCGCCGTGGCTGCTTCCGACGACGTCCTCCTCGGATCGGATCGCAGCACCCTGACCCGGATCCCTGCGACGTCGATTCGACGTCAGAGCCGCACGAGCACGGGATCTTGCGTCGCTCCGTTCGGCCCTGCAGAGCGTGTCACCGTCGCTGCAGCCGTCTCGAATCGCTGATCGTCCCGATCCCAGGGTTCGGGAAGACCCGCAACGTGGGCCTCTCCAGCCGAATCGGTTGTGGCGGGCTCGGCTCTCTGGCGTCTGCGGCTCACTCGCGTCCCCATGACTCTGAGGAAGACGAGTGCGCCGACGACGAACGGGCCGCCTTGGGCAACGCAGTTCATACACACGGTCTCATCAGGATAGTGCTGCTCGGACGCGGCCACCGTCGGCATGTGAGGGTCGCGCTCCGCAGTTGCCAGACCCATCGGAGTCCCCATGCAGAATCATTTTTGAGAATGATTCTCATGACGGATAGGCTGCAGCCATGAGAAGAGGGGCGACGGAGATCGCCTGTGCAACAGTGGCGTGCCTCCTGGCCGTATGGACCGGTGGATGCGGAGGAGGAAGCGAGGACGGAGCCTCGGACGGTGGCGACACGACGCGGACGATCGTGGCGACGACACCCGTACTCGGGTCTGTCGTCGAGTCGGTGGTCGGTGACTCGGTCGAGGTTGCGACGCTGATGCCCAACGGTTCGGATCCGCACTCGTTCTCGCCCTCGGCGTCAGAGATCGACGAGATGATGGAGGCGGATCTCCTCGTGATCAACGGTGAAGACCTCGAGGAAGGCCTCGAGGACGCGATCGATGTGGCGATCGACTCCGGCGTTCCCGTCTTTACCGCCACCGAGCACATCGAGGTGCGCGAGATCTCTCGAACGAGCGACGGGGAGGAGCCGGCGGACGAACACGAGCACTCGGGTGGGGATCCCCACTTCTGGCTCGACCCGGTCCTGATGCAGGACGTCGTAGCGGCCCTCGGTCCCGCGATCGAAGCGGAGCTGGGTGTCGACGTGTCACAGGGGACCGACACCTTCGAGGACGATCTCGCCACTCTCCATGCTGCGAACGAGGCTGCGGTCGCCGAGATCCCCGAATCGAAACGCAAGTTGGTCACGGGACACGATTCCCTCGGCTATTGGGCCGACCGTTACGGATTCGAGGTGATCGGAGCCGTGATTCCCAGCACCTCCACCCAGGCAGAAGCATCGAGCCGCCAGGTGGCGGACCTGAGCGGGCTGATTCGGGAACAGGGCGTGAGCACGATCTTCACCGAGTCGGGCACGTCGCCCGCAATCGCCGAGACGATCGCGTCCGAGACGGGAGCCCGCCTCGTCGAGCTCGACGTCGAGATCCTTCCCGACGACGGCTCATACATCACCCTCGTGTCCGGACTGACCCAGACCATCGTGGCGAACCTGGGCTGAAGTCCCAGCCTGGCGTGGTCACGATACGGCAGGAGGATCAGGCGGCGGCAAGCCTCCGGAGAGTGTCCTCCACGTCGGCCTCGGGCGTGCGGTTCCACGGCATCCGGGCAAGGAGGAGACCCATGCCGCAGGTGTCGGTCAGACCTGCGACCGTCAGGCCACCACCGATGAAGGCACCGACCCATTTCGCCTTCGGGAAGCGGACACTCGCAAGGATGGATCCGAGAACGATGCTGCCGGCGACGAGGCGCACCTGACGCTCGATCGTCCATGTGCTGCGTCCCTCGGCAACGGGGAAACCCGCCTGCCGCCATCCGTCGAGGCCACCATCGAGGAGACGGACGGTGGCGATGTCGCCGAGCTGCTCGGCCGCCTTGCCTGCCCGGGCGCCGGACTTGCAGAGCAACACGATCTCGGCATCCAGTCCGCGCAACGTGTCACGGCAGCACTCGAGGGTGTCGAGGGGGAGGTTCACGGCACCTTCGATCCGTGAAGCCTCGAACTCCGCCGGGGTACGCACGTCGACCAGGCGGCACTCACCGCTCTCGAGGTGCTCCATCAGCTCTGCCGCCGAGATCGTCGGCGCTTCAGTCGTGGCTGTCATCGTTACCTCCCGCGACCCTTGTGCTAGTCGTCACCGTACTTGGACAGCAATCGTCGCGCGACGACCATCTTATGAACTTCGTCCGGTCCGTCGTATATCCGTCCCAGCCTTGCCTGGCGGTAGAAGCTCGCCAGGATGTGGTCCTCCGTCAGCCCGGCGGCTCCGAAGACCTGGATCGCCTTGTCGACGACGTCGTGTAGAACCCGCGCGCCGAAGA
Organism: Actinobacteria bacterium ATB1; assembly: GCA_021404985.1. GTDB lineage: Bacteria > Actinomycetota > Acidimicrobiia > UBA2766 > UBA2766 > QWHP01. The sequence goes on along the minus strand of QWHP01000066.1, from coordinate 589 downwards.
ACTTGATGATCGATATCTCCTCACGCGCGGCGGCAGCACCTTCTGTGTCGATCTTCCACGCGGCATGCAGCGTCAGCAGGCGAGCCGCCTGAATGTCCGCCCGCGCTTCGGCGATCCAGTCTTGGATGTTCGCCTTGCGCGATAGCGGTGACCCGAACGCCTCTCGCTGGGTCGCATATCTGCACATCATCTCGAAAGCTCGTTGTGCCATCCCGAGCCACCTCATGCAGTGGTGGATGCGGCCAGGCCCGAGACGTTCCTGGGCGATTACGAACCCCGAGCCCTCCTCGCCCAACCTGTTGGCCACTGGAACCCTGCAGTCCTCGTACCAGATCTCGGCATGATGATTGTTGTGGTCGCCCATGACCGGCACTCCGCGCGCGATGTTGAATCCGGGCGTGTCGGTCGGGACGATGATCTGGCTGAAGCGGAGATACGGACTCTCTGCCTCCGGGTTGGTCTGCGCCATCACGATCGCAAAGGAGGCCCCGTGCGCCCCGCTCGTGAACCACTTGTGCCCGTTTATCACGTACTCGTCCCCGTCACGCCGGGCTGTGGTCCGGAGCAGCTTGGGATCGGAGCCGGCGAC
>QWHP01000065.1 GCA_021404985.1 Actinobacteria bacterium ATB1 | reverse complement strand
GGATTCGACCATCTGTGAGTGGGTTGGGCTTGGTCGGGTTCTGGACCGTCAGGGGTGGACGGTTCCGCCTAACCGAACTCATCGGCACAAGGGCGGTGGGGATGAAGCCGGGTTGGGAGATGCCGGCAGGGCCACCCTCAGACCTCTTCGAGGAGGTCAGTGGGGCGCGTGACGAGTATGTCGGGCTCGGCACCGGCACCTGTCCCCCTATCGTCGCTCGTGAGCAGGATCGAGGTCCATCCCGCCCGGTTCGCGCCCAAGACGTCGCTCTCGACGGAATCCCCCAGGAGGGCGATCTTGCTCCGGTCGTAGTCGTGCGGTGCGGACAGGTCGAGCCCGAGGAGCCTCTCGGCCTCGCGGAACATGATGGGCTCGGGCTTCCCCACGAAGACCGGTACCTCTCCTGTCGCGTGGGCGAGCGCATACGCGAGAGATCCGCAGCCGAGACGAGGCCCCGCCGTCCCCGGATAGGTCCGGTCGCCGTTTCCGGCGACGATGGGCATGCCTCTCTCCCAGGCAGCCAGGGCCGTGTCGAGGTCCCGGACAGTCAGATCCGGCGCCGAGCCCACGACCATGGCGTCGACGTCCTGCACCGAGCCCGGGACTCGCCCCATGCACGAGCTCACGTCGACCCCGGCCGACACGAGCTCTTCCTCGAGCCTGTGGGTGCCGAGGAGTGCGACGTGGCGGATGCCGGATTCGACACACCAGAGGGCGGTCGCCCAAGCGGCACTCAGGACCTCCCGGGGATCGGCCTCGATTCCCGCCGCACGGATTGCTGTGGCGAGGTCGTGCCGGCTCATCGTCGTGTCGTTGGTGAGGAAGAGAACCGAGACGCCTCGTTCCCGAGCTGTGGCGGCGAGCCGGTCGGTGCCCGGGACGGCCTCCGATCCCACGTACACCACCCCATCGCAGTCGAGGACGAGGTGTTCGATGGTGCCGAGGAGATCTGCCCGGGGGTCCAAGACCCCAGCTTGGCCGTCAACGAGCTTGCGCGTCCAGACCGGTCGACCCTCTGAGGATTCTCGTCGGCTGTCCCAGGCACGGATGCCAGCACGGGGGAACGAGCCGACCAGGCGGGCACAGTCGGACCGCTTCCCAGGACGAGACGTACTCGTGCGTGGAGACGGTGCCACGCTCCGAAGGCGGCACCGTCCGCTCGACCCCGAAGAGCCGTTCCAGAGTCTCGGTTGCCAGGGCCGACAACTCGGGCGAGAGGAAGAAGACCGATGCTGTGACGACTGCCGTTACGACGGCCAGCCCAACGCCGTGGAGACCCAGTACGACGGCGGGCAGCGCTGTGAAACCGGCGAGGGAAACCCAACGTGTCGTCGCGAGAGCGCTCCCGTGCCAGAACTCCCTCGCGGAGTCGTAGATGACGCTGAGCCAGGCGAGGGCGGCGTAGGCGAGACAGGCTGCGGAGACGAAGGCACTTGCCCAGTCGAACTCCCATGAGCCGAGGAGCCTCTCGACCCAGAACGGTATGGCGATCCCTACGGCCAGGAACGGTCCGGCTTCTTCCCGGGTAGCCATGTGCTCATCTTGGCACGGAGAGTGGCGCAGGTGGTGGATACCTCTTGACCACGGCAATCCCCCCGTTCGGCACATCCGTGGAGACTTAGTGGGGGAAAATGGAGCGAAGTGGTTGACGAAGTAATCGTTGTGGGATAAAGTGGCCCTCACGCTGTCCGGTCCCAGGAGTGAGGTGCCTGGTGTTCTACGGCGAACACATGCACACGCTCGACATGAAGGGGCGCTTGACGATGCCGGCCAAGTACAGGGCTCAACTCGAGGAAGGCCTCCTGATCACGAAGGGCGAGGACCGGTGTCTCCAGATCTGGCCCACCCGGGCTTGGGAGGCGAAGCGGGTCGAGGTCGAGAACCTGGGGGCCGGCACCCGCCACGACCGCCGCATGAGGCGGGGTGTCTTCGGGGGAACCCAGGAGGGAGACCTCGACAAGCAGGGACGCGTGCTGATCGACTCGATCCTTCGCGGCTACGCCGGTCTCGATCGCGACTGTGCTGTCGTCGGTGTCGGGCGATTCATCGAGGTCTGGTCCGCGGAGCTCTGGGAAGAGGAACGTTCCCTCGCGGAGGAGACGATCGCCGACAGGGACGAATCCGTCCCCTTGGTCGGAACTCCGGGATGATCCGCCTCTTGACAATCGAATATCGGACTGGCGACGCCACCCGGCACAGCCTCAGCCCCCCGGTCTTTCGGTGGAAGGCCCCTACTCCGCCCGCTTCTATCGGATTCCGGTCGGGGGGCTGAGGGTGAGCCGGCGGTTCGAGCACCGGCCGGTCCTCCTGAGCGAGGTCGTGGAGCTCATGAGCGCCATACCCGAGGGTGTCGTCGTGGACGGCACGCTCGGCGGTGGTGGCCATGCCCAGGCACTCCTCGCTCGGCTGGACCGGATCAGGCTGCTGGGAATCGACCGAGACCCGGCGGCTCTCCGGGCCGCTGCCGCCTTGCTGGGCGCAGTCGGCAAGGGCGGCGCCCGTGGCGCCGCTCAGGACAGGTTCGTCACCTCGGACGGGCGCGTGACGCTCGTCCGGGGCAGGTTTTCCGACATCGAGGCAATCACAGAGGAGTACGGGGGCGGACCGGTGACCGGAGTGCTGCTTGATCTCGGTGTGTCGTCCCATCAGCTCGACGAGGCAGGCCGCGGGTTCGCCTACTCCAAGGAGGCGGTACTCGACATGCGAATGGATCCCGACCTGCCTCGAAGCGCAGCCGATGTCCTCGCGGACGAGGACGAGGACGAGCTCGTGCGCATCTTCCGTGATCTCGGGGAGGAACGTCACGCACGGCGGATAGCGCGGGCGGTCGTCCGTAGGCGGGCTCGCAGGCCGATACTCACGACGCGTGATCTGGCAGACCTTGTTCGCGACGCCATCCCCGCTGCTGCTCGCCGCACCGGGCCGAATCCCGCCCGGCGTACATTCCAGGCTCTTCGCATGGAGGTGAACGACGAGCTCGGTGAGCTCGCGCGCGCTCTCGACGCGGGCCCCGCGCTCCTCGCGCTGCGCGGCCGCATGGCGGTCATCTCGTACCACTCGCTCGAGGACCGCATGGTGAAGCAGGCATTCGCCTCGCTGTCGAACCCCGCTGAGCTGCCTGCCGCCCTACCCCTCACGCAGGACCAGGTGGCCGGAGTGGCAGGGCAGCCCTCCTTCCACCTCCTCACGAAGCGGCCCGTGCGTCCCGGCCCCGAGGAGATCGCCTCGAACCCACGGTCGGACTCCGCCCGGATGCGCTCCCTGGAGAGGGTGGCATGAGCGCCGTTCCGCTGCGTCGCGGGGAGCCCGAGGTTCATGGGCCCGAGACCAAGGGGAGACCCACCTACAGGGAACGTCGCCGGAACCTGCGTCTCGTCAGGGAGAGAAGAAGACTGCCCCGCAGGCGCAGGCGCACGGTGGCCGCGCTCGCGATCGGCCTCGGCGCGTTCACGCTCTTCGCCGTCCTCGCCGTCCACGTGAGGTTGGCACAGACAGCTTTCGAGTTGCAGGAGGAGCAGCAGGCGGTCGAACGCAAGCAGGGCAGGAACGAGAGGCTCGAGGTCGCTGCAGCCGAACTCGAAGCACCCGGGCGGATCAGACGGGAGGCGACAGGGCGACTGGGGATGGTGTTGCCCCGCGTCGTCCACTTCGTTTACGCGAGGGAGGTGCAGGAAGCTGCCGTTGAACACCCAGGGGAGCCGGACCCGACGCAACAAGGGGTCCAGCCGACACCCCGACCCTGAAAGGACATCCAACCCCCCCAAGCGGAGGTCGAAAGCTCCCGTCCCATCCGGACGCTCGAGCGTGTCCTCCGGTAGAACGCGGACGCCCGGGACGAGCCGGACGAGTACGGGCGCTCGCCGGACCCGAAGCTCCCCTCCCACCACGCGCTCGTCCCGGCGCTCGTCCACGCGCTCGTCCCGGCGGGGGGCGTCGCAGTCCGGAGCACGGACGGTGGCACGATCCGGCGTCGAGGGCTTCCGGGCATGGAGGGCGCGGATCCGGCCCCGTACGGACGAGAAGGATCTCTCGATCTCGAGATCGAGAGTCGCGATCGTCGTCGTCGTCGTCCTCGGGGCTCTCGTCGTGGTCGGTGCACGGACGGTCATGCTCCAAGGTCTCGACGGAGCCAAGTACACCGAGATGGCTTCCAACCAGCACGTCCGCAGAACGGTTCTTCCCAGCGGCCGGGGGGCGATACTCGACCGGCGGGGGCGCACGCTTGCGCTGTCGCACGACGCGCAATCGCTGTTCGCCAACCCCCAGGAGATAGACGACCCCGTCGGCACCACAGCAGATCTCCTCACCGTCCTCGAGGGAAGGGTCGAGCCCGAGAGGCTTCCGGAGTCAGACACGCTTGTCGACCGGCTCTCCGACGAGAGCCGGCAGTTCGTGTGGGTGGCTCGGAAGGTCCCGCCGGACCTCGCCGAGGAGGTCCGAGGTCTCGAGATCGAAGGCGTCTACGTGACAGACGAGCCCGAGCGCCGCTATCCGTCCGGTCCCCTCGCCGCCTCGGTGCTCGGCTACGTGGACATCGACAACAAGGGCCTCGCCGGGCTCGAGGCCTCGCTCGACGGCCTCCTGCGAGGGGAGCCGGGCGAGCTCATAAGCGAGAAGGACCCCCGCGGTCGTGCGATTCCGACCGGAACGTGGCGACTCGAGCCGGCCGAGCCGGGGGCGGACGTCAAGCTCACCATCGACACGGCCATCCAGTACGAGGCCGAGGCTGCCCTCGATGAGGCCCTCGAGCTCTACAAGGCCAAGAGCGGCGTCGCTGCCGTCATGGATCCGCGAACGGGCGACATACTCGCGTTCGCGAACAGGCCCACTTTCGATCCCAACGACCCGGGCGAGTATTCGGCGTCCGGACGGGGAGCGTGGGGAGTGGGCGACGTCTTCGAGCCGGGGTCCACGTCGAAGGTCGTGACGCTGGCCGCTGCCATCGAGGAGGGAGTCGTCACACCGGACTCGCCGGTCAACGTCCCGTCGAGGATCGAGGTCTGGGACCGGACTTTCACCGACTCCGAGAGCCACGGTGAGACCACGCTCACGGTCGAGGAGGTCATAGCGCGGTCCTCGAACGTGGGTACGATCCAGATAGCGGCCGCTCTCGGTGCCACCAAGCTGAGCACCTACCTCCAGAGATTCGGATACGGGGTGAAGACCGGGATCGAGCTCCCGGCCGAGTCGCGTGGGATCACCAAGGAACCGGAGCGCTGGGACGGGCCGGACGTCGCCTCCATCGCCATCGGCCACACTGTGGCCGTCACACCGCTCCAGATGTTGCGGGTGCTCGGCACCATCGCGAACGGGGGAGTGATGGTCGAGCCGCGGCTCGTCGAGTCCACGATCGTAAATGGGGAGGAGCACCGGACCGACCGCCCGGAGGGGACTGTTGTGGTCTCACCGTCGACCGCCGCGACCGTGGGAGGGATCCTGACATCCGTGGTGTCCCGCGGCACGGCACCCGAAGCAGCCGTGCCCGGCTATACCGTCGCAGGCAAGACTGGTACGAGCCGGAAGCTGCGGGAGGACGGCAGGGGCTACGACAGCTCGCGGCACGTAGCCTCCTTCGTGGGCTTCGCACCCGTCGAGGACCCACGGGCCGTCGTGCTCGTCGTTCTCGACGAGCCGACCCCGAGCTACGGAGGCAAGACAGCCGCGCCAACGTTCTCCCGCATCATGTCGTTCACGATGAGATCCCTCCACGTTGCTCCGAGCCCGACTCCGCAGGAGATCGGCAAGCCACGCAGTCTGCCGCGCAACGACAACTCGGTCGTGCGGATCAAGCCTCCTACGCCGAGCCTGGAGCGTCGCGCCGCTGAGTCGGACCGGGAGGACGGCGACGGATGACTTCCGCTGTTACCGTCTCGATGCTCGCAGAGAAGGTCAGAGGGACGACCACGGGTGACGGCGACATCACGGTGCGCGGTGTCTCCTGCGACTCTCGCCGTGTCGGCCCCGGGGATCTCTTCTGTTGTGTGCCGGGAACCAGGACTGACGGGCACGATCATGCTGTCCAGGCTGTGGAGGCCGGAGCGGTCGCTCTCCTCGTCGAGCGCGAGCTGGACACGGAGGTGCCCCAGATCCTCGTACCCGGCGTGAGGGTGGCGATGGGTGCTGTTGCCTCCCTCGTTCTCGGCGACCCGTCGCAAAGGCTTCGACTCGTCGGCGTGACAGGCACCAACGGCAAGACGACCACGACGTACATGATCGCGTCCATCGCGCGTGCTGCCGGGATGCCTGGCTGTCTGTCTGGCACCGTGGAGACCGTCATCCGCGAGAGCCACGAACCCGTGATCCACACGACGCCGGAAGCCCCCGACACCCATGCCCTCCTCGCCAGGATGGCCGACGCCGGATGCGACATCGCTGCGATGGAGGTTTCCTCGCACGCCCTCGACCAGCACCGGGTCGGTGGGGTGCACTTCGAGGTCGGTGCCTTCACGAACCTCTCGCAGGACCATCTGGACTACCACGGCACGATGGAGCGGTACCTCGAGGCGAAGCAACGGCTGTTCGACCCATCCGTATCCGCCAGCGCCGTGGTGGGCGTAGAGGACCGAGGGGGAGTCGACACGGCACGCGTCGCGAGGGATGCCGGAATACCCACGACGACATTTGCCGAGGTGCCCGAGGATCTGCGCGTGGTGAGGTCCGGAGCGCACCTGCGTGTCGAGGTGCTCGAGAGCTCGATCACCGGGACGTCGCTGGTCCTCGACGACGGTGACTCCAGGCATGAGATAAGGCTCGCGATGGGCGGGCGCCACAACGCCCTCAACGCAGCCTGCGCGGCCGGTTGCGCCCTCGCCCTCGACGTCGGCTGGTCGGAGGTCGTCGAGGGGCTGGAGTCCCTCGACGGGGTACCGGGCAGGCTCGAGTCGGTCGACGCCGGCCAACCCTTCGCTGTGCTCGTCGACTACGCCCACACGCCCGATGCCGTGAGGAGCGTGATGTCGGCGGTGCGTGCGGGCATGGAAGCCGGCGGTCGCCTCGTGGTCGTGCTTGGGTGCGGTGGCGACCGCGACCGTGAGAAGAGGCCCCTGATGGGTGAGGCAGCGGGCACCTACGGTGACTTCGTCATCGTCACCTCCGACAACCCGCGGTCGGAGGACCCGGCGGTGATAATCGTCGAGGTTCTCGAGGGCGTCGAGGCCACCGGTGCCAAGTGGGCCGTACACGAGGACCGGCGCGAGGCGATCTCCCATGCCCTCGCAAGCGTCTCATCCCAGGCAGACGTCGTTTTGATCGCCGGCAAAGGCCATGAGCAGGGACAGCAGATCGGGGGGGAGGTCCTCCCCTTCGACGACAGGGTCGTTGCCCGGGAGGAGCTTGCTGCCCTCGGGTTCGTGCACGATGGCGGGTTCGTCCCGTGATAGCCCTCCTCGCTGCCGCAGGCATGGCCACGATCCTTGCGCTCATCGGGACACCCTTCTTCATAAGATGGCTCCGCAGTCGTGACGTCGGTCAGGAGATCCGGGAGGACGGGCCGCAGACACACCACGTCAAACACGGCACCCCGACGATGGGGGGAATCGTGATCCTCGTGGCGGCCCTCGTCGGTTACCTGTTCAGCCACCTCCCCGTGTTCAGTGCCGGACGCGCGATCACGGTCAACGGCATCCTCGTACTCTTCGCAGCGGTGGGCATGGGGGTCCTCGGGTTCCTCGACGACTACCTGAAGTACAGAAACCAGAGATCGTTGGGCCTGAACAAGACGGGGAAGATCGTCGGCCAGGCGATGATCGCCCTCGTGTTCGCGATCCTCGTTCAGCGCTACACGGGCGGCTCCACGCAGATCAGCTTCGTCCGGCCGGTCGGCCCTTCTCTCCCCGTATGGATCTTCGGGCTCTGGGTGCTGGTCCTCTTCCTCGCGACGTCCAACGCCGTGAACCTAACCGACGGGCTGGACGGGCTGGCCGCAGGCTCCTCGAACCTGGTTTTCGGTGCCTTCGTGATCATCGCGTTCTGGCAGTTCCGCCACCCCGACTTCTACGGGCTCTCCCAGACCCTGGACCTCGCGGTCGTCGCCGCCGCGTTCGCGGGAGCCTGCGCCGGCTTTCTGTGGTGGAACACGAACCCGGCGCGCATCTTCATGGGCGACACCGGAGCACTCGGTCTCGGAGGCGCCATCGCTGCGCTCGCGTTTCTCACGAACACCCAGCTCCTGCTGCTGGTGATCGGAGGGCTGTTCGTTCTCGAGACCCTCTCGGTAATAGCCCAGGTCTTCGCATTCAGGGTGTTCGGGAGGCGGGTGCTGCGAATGGCACCCATACATCACCACTTCGAGCTCGCCGGGTGGCCCGAGACGACGGTGATCGTGAGGTTCTGGATCATCGCCGGTTTCTGTGTCACCTTCGGCGTCGGCCTGTTCTACGCCGACTGGCTTTCTTCCGGGGCGGCGCTGTGATGCCCCGGGCACTCGTCGTCGGCCTCGGTCGGTCCGGCGTGGCCGCCGCCCGCCATCTTGCCGGGGACGGTGCATCCGACGTGGTCGCAGTCGATGACTCGTCGGACGAGACCCTGACACGGCGTGCCGAGGAGCTCTCTGTTGCGGGGATAGAGGTTCGGATCGGACTCGGCCTCGCCGACCGCGGCGACCGCGAGACCGCGGCGCGACTGCTCGACGGAGTGGATCTCGTCGTCACCTCCCCCGGAGTCCCCCCGGCGCATCCCCTCCTCGCACTCGCCCGAGACGCCGGGATCAGGACGTGGAGCGAGGTCGAGCTGGCGTTCCACGCCTGCCGCGCACCGGTCGTCGCAGTGACGGGGACGAACGGCAAGACGACCGTTTGCACCCTCATAGGCGAGATCCTTGCTGCCGCAGGACGTCCCGTGGTCGTGTGCGGCAACATCGGGACGCCGATGATCTCGGTCGTGCAGACGATCCCCCCCGATGGCTTCGCCGTCGTCGAGATGTCCTCGTTCCAACTCTCGCAGGTCGAGGCCTTCCGGGCGCGGGTCGGCGTGTTCCTGAACCTTTCGCCCGACCACCTCGACTGGCACACCACGATCGAGGACTATGCAGCGGCCAAGGCAAGGATCTGGGAGAACCAGGACAGCACGGACCTCTCACTCGCGAACGCGGACGATCCGCGGGTATGTGCCGCCCTTGCAAGGGCGCAGGGAAGACCTGCGCTCTTCTCGGCGGTCGAGCTCCCCGCAGTCGGTGCCGGCGTGAAGGGTGGACGCCTCGTGGTCAGGGGAGTCGGGCCCTACGACTCCGCGACGGACGTCGTGTCGGTCGGGCACCTCTCTGCGTCCGGGCCCGTCGACGTAGCGAACACGGCGGCGGCGGCGGTCGCAACGTGCGACCTGGGTGTGACACCCGACACCCTGTCAGAGGTCCTCCGGACGTTCCGTCCCCCTTCACACAGACGCCAGCTCGTAGGAAGAAGGGGTGACGTGGACTGGGTCGACGACTCGAAGGCGACGAACCCGCATGCCTCGGTCGCAGCGATGCGGTCCTATCCGAAGGTCGTGCTCATCGCAGGGGGACGCAACAAGGGCCTCGACCTCAGCGGCCTTGCCGAGGGCGCCGGGCACGTCCGAGGGGTCGTGGGCATCGGAGAAGCGGCCGCCGACGTCCTCGCGGCGTTCGAGGGTGCCGAGGTAGAGGCCGCCGTCGCCGACGACATGGACTCGGCGGTGGACCTCGCAGCAGCGATGGCAGAACCCGGCGACACGGTCCTGCTGTCGCCGGCATGCGCGAGTTTCGACATGTACCGAAGCTACGAGGAGCGCGGCGAGGCCTTCGTGGCGGCGTGCCGCAGGCTCGGGATCGAGGAGGTGCGAAGATGAGCTCTCGCAGTCGAACATGGCGCAGCGCGTTGCCGGGCCTGCCGAAGGCGTCGACCCCGTTGCTCCTCGGGACCTTCACACTCTTCCTGGTGCTCTTCGGGCTGGTGATGACCCTTTCGTCCTCGACGGTCTACTCGCTGCAGACGACGGGGTCTGCCTACACCGTGTTCGTCCGGCAACTGATCTGGGTCGCCATCGGGGGCGGGCTCCTGGCCGCCACCATGTCCGTGCCCTATGCGTACTGGCGCAAGCTCGCCATCCCGTTGCTCGTCGTTTCCGTGGTACTCCTCCTGCTGGTCCTCGTCCCCGGCGTCGGGATCGAGGTGTACGGATCCTCTCGCTGGCTGGGGGCTG
>QWHP01000529.1 GCA_021404985.1 Actinobacteria bacterium ATB1 | reverse complement strand
AGTGGCAGGAGTGCCTTGCCGATCTCGAGATGGCTCGCGGGGTCGAGACCCCGTACCAGTGAGAGCTGTACGACAGGGACGTCGGCGTCCGGGAACACCACCTTCAAGGGGACGAAGACGCCGTGGTCGATTCCCCGACCGGTCGTGCCGGCGGATTCGAAACCTGCATCGGACAGGAGCCGCTGCGCCTCTGACGCCAGCTCCTGGTCACCCGGCACGGGCCAGGTGAGCTCGTAGGTGTGTGGCGGGAAGCCGTAGTAGTCGAAGAGCAGGGTGTGGGACCTGTCGGACGTCAGGGTCGGAACAGGGGCCTCCCAGTGCGCGGAGACGACGAGCAAGGCGCGCAGGCCCCCGGGCAGGCGTACGGGGATGTGCGAGAGCCAGTCGGCAAGCGCATCCCAGGTGTCGGCGGGCCCCATGGTCCAGTCCATGAAGAAGCACGGTCCTCCACCGTGCGGCAGGAAGATGGCGGGTTGCCTGATCGACGATCGCATGCTCGCAAGCGTATTCAGTCCGACGGATGTAGCGTTCGACGATGCGGATCCGCCCGTCGCACCCGCGGATGCTCCCCCTGGTGGTGCTGCTTGCAGTGGTGATGGCGCAGCCCTCCTGCCTTCTCAGGCGCGAGAGAAGGGACGAATCGGAAGAGCGCGTCCGCGATCTGGGGCCGGGTGACCATCAATTGGAGACATCCGTCGACGGGCGAGCCCGAACATGGACCCTGCACGTCCCTTCGTCCGTGCGGGTGGACGGCGGTGAGGGGCTGACTCTCGTCGTGGTACTCCATGGCGGTGGGGGCACGGGAGAGCAGATGGAGTTCGCCGGCTTCGACGAGATCTCCGAGGAGGAAGGATTCGTGATCGCCTACCCGGACGCGTACCGCAGGAACTGGAACGACGGCCGCAGCGACCTGCAGGCGGCCTCGGTCACTGAAGAGGTCGACGACGTGGCATTCCTGGAGCGTGTTATCGCCGAGACGGCGAACGGGCTGGATTCCGAGCCGGCGAACGTATACGTCGCAGGCATCTCGAACGGGGCGATGATGTCGGGTCGTGTTGCGTGCGAATTGAGCGACATGGTCGACGGCGTGGCGATGGTCGCCGGGTCGCTCGGAGCCGAACAGGCGGCACGCTGCACGCCCGAGAGGGCGGTGTCGGTACTCGACATCTCGGGAACCAAGGATCCCTTGGTCCCGTGGGGCGGTGGCGACGTAACGGTCCTCGGGCGCAAGCGGGGGTCGGTCCTGGGTGTCGAGCAGACGGTCCGCTTCTGGTCTGAGGCGAACGGGTGCGACCCCCTGCCGGTCGAAGAGTCGGTCGAGGACTCTGACCGCTCCGACGCCTCGACGGTGACGACCACCGTCTTCTCGGGTTGCGCCGACGGCACGGCCGTCGCACTTGTCGAGGTCGATGGTGGAGGCCATACGTGGCCTGGCAGGCCCTTCCGGCTTCCCGATTCCGCTGTGGGGACCACGAACATGGACATCGATGCTACGCAGTACATCTGGAGCTTCTTCGACTCGCATCCGCGGCCGTGAACGCGGCGGCCGTGATACCGGTCGCCGTCTCAGTTCGGGGCGGATCCTGCCCGAGCACTGTCTCAGCGGATTGCTAGGTTTCCGGCGGCGGGATACATCCAGGGGTGACCGGGACATCTGCGGCCGGTCCGGAAGAGGGGGAGTTCCGGAGTGGATTCCGACGAGAGGGCAGGCGCAAGGGCCGCGCTCGGGCGGGAAAGGATTCGCGTACCGACGGAGCCTGTCGAGACTTCCCCCCCACGCTGGCCCCCCGAAGCTTTCGCGGTCATCCTGATCTTCGGTGTCCTGGTCGCAATCACCGTGACCGGTGCCTCGGTCGCCACGGCGCGAGCCGGTCGCGAGCGCGATGCCGCGGCGAC
>QWHP01000064.1 GCA_021404985.1 Actinobacteria bacterium ATB1 | reverse complement strand
AGCAGGCGGTACCTGTCACGAAGCTCGTCGAGTGGGCCACGGCGACTGCCTGGGAGCGCCGACATGGAGGCTGCGAGTTCGAGCGGGGCGGATAGGTGACGACAATCTTCGACGCACAGACGCCGGCCCTCGTCGCCGATGCCGCGATCCTCGCGGGGAACATCGCCACGATGGCCCGCGCTCTTCCGGGCGACAGGCTGCGACCCCACGTGAAGGCCCACAAGTGCACGGCTCTCGCGCGAGAGCAGGCTGCCGCGGGGCATGCCTCGTTCACGTGCGCCACGATCCGAGAGGTCGAGGGCATGGCGGCCGCCGGACTGGGGGAGGATCTCCTGCTCGCGAACGAGGTTCTCGACGCATTCAGGCTCGGCGATCTCGTCACGGCAGGTCATCGCGTCACAGTCGCAGTCGACTCCCCCGAGACGGTGCGAGCTGCGGCGGAGGCCGGGATACGTGAGGTCCTCGTCGACGTCGAGGTGGGGCTTCCGCGCTGCGGCATCACAGCTTCGGGTGCCGGGGAGATTGCCCGAGCGGCGACGAAGGCCGGGCTCGAAGTCAGAGGCGTCATGGGCTACGAGGGTCACGTCGTCGGGATGCCCGACCGCACGGAGCGTGAGGCGGCCTGCGCCGAGTCGATGGGACTCCTCGCGGAAGCACACGACGCGGTGGGCGGTGACACGATCTCTGCGGGCGGGACGGGAACGTACGACCTCAACACACTCGCGACCGAGATCCAGGCGGGTTCGTACGTGCTGATGGATACGGCCTACGGCATGCTCGGCCTCCCGTTCGGACAGGCACTGGGGATCATCTCCACCGTCGTCTCCGTCTCGGGCGATCCCGCCGCTCCGGCTTGGGCTGTGGCGGACTGCGGCCTCAAGGCCTTGGGCATGGACCATGGCAACCCGTCTGTGTCCCGCCTGGAAGGCGGACCCGAGCCGACGGTCTGGTTCTGCTCCGACGAGCATCTCACCTTCGCCCCCAACGGTCCGATCCGCGTGGGCGACCGGGTCAGGGTCCCCCCCGCGCACGTCGACCCAACCGTCGCCTACCACGAATGGCTCCTCATCTCGGATGGCGAGGCCGTGGTCGAGACCTGGCCGATCGACCTACGGGGCTGGTGAGCCTCACGGCCCATCTGTCCCCCGAGCACTCATCCCTGCATCCCCCTGCCCGATCCCCAGGCCGTGAACGGTTCGGAACTGACAAGGCAGTGGCGCACTCTCTGGCGCTACGTCGCAGGCCTCCTCCTCGTCTGCGTCCTGGGCTGGTTCGCGTTCGCCCGCGACATGAGGGTTCCCCTGCTCGGCTGTGCAGATCTCGGCGTACACGAGCTCGGTCACATGCTCTTCACGCCCTTCCCCGACGTCGTGACAGCCATCATGGGCAACGGGCTGCAGATCCTCGTGCCCCTCGCTTTCGCGATCTGGTTCCTTGCCGGGCAGAAGGATCTCCTGGGAGTGGCAGTCTGCCTCGCCTGGGCCGGGACCTGCGCCCAGGACGCCTCCGTGTACATCGCTGACGCTCCGACCCAGGGCCTCGCACTCATCGGCGGCGAACACGACTGGGCGTACGTTCTGGGCGAACACTTCCATGCCCTCGACAGCGCCTCGACGATCGCTGCCGTGGTGAGGGGATCCGGAGGCGTGCTCTTCACGATGAGCGTCGTGATCTGCCTGTACGCCGTCCTGTACGGGATCGAGCGCGGCTCCCTCTCACCGGCATCCGGCAGCCCCGCGTCCGGCAGCCCGGCATCCGGCACCTGATCTCCTACCCTGCACGCTTGGCAGGAAGGAGACCGTGAGCAGATCCCACGTGAACACCCGACCGGGAGGAGGCTCACCCCCATTTGGACGGCACTACGGGAGCTTTCGTCCGCCCCCGAGCCTCGTCCTGGCCGTCTCGGCAGGGGGCGCGCTCGGCGCCGCCGCCCGCTATGGGATCGGTCTCTGGGCGCCTCCGCCGGCGGGTGGCTTCCCCTGGGCGACCCTGTTCGTAAACGTGTCCGGATCTCTGCTGCTCGGCGTCTTGCTCGTGACCCTGCTCGAACGCGCGCGCCCGTCCCGCCATCTGCGCGGCTTCGTCGGCAGCGGTTTCTGTGGTGCCTACACGACCATGTCGGCATTCGCCGTCGAGACGAACCTGCTCGTTCGTGACGACCGGTACGTACTCGCCGGAACCTACGTCCTCGTGTCGATCGCAGGCGGTCTGGCTGCCGTCTGGCTCGGGATGCACGTCGCACGCAGGGTCAACGGACCGGGCGCCGTTCGGAAGCGGATCGGAGGACCGCCGTGAGAATCGAAGGACCGCACAAGAGGCTGACGATCTTCGTCGGCGAGTCCGACCGACACGGGCACAAGTCCCTCGCCGAGGAGATCGTCCACCGTGCCCACGCCGCCGGGATGGCAGGAGCCACCGTCTTCCGGGGCGTGGAGGGCTTCGGGGTGTCGAATCGTCTGCACACGACCCGGATACTGAGCCTGTCCGACGACCTCCCTCTGGCGATCGTCATCGTCGACTCCGAAGAGAGGGTCCGGGCGTTCCTCCCGGAGCTCGACGGGCTCCTCCCGAAGGGACTCGTGGTCCTCGATGACGTCGAGATCCACTCACCGTCGGGCCCAGAGGGGCAGGGCTGACCGTGTGGCAACTCGCCGTCATCGTTGCCGCGGGAGCGATCGGGGCGCCGGCACGGTTCCTGCTCGACGGTTTCGTCGGGTCGCGTACCGACGGCACCTTCCCGTGGGGCACGCTGGCCGTCAACCTGACCGGGTCCCTCGTTCTCGGCTTGGTGACCGGGATGGTGCTCTATCACGCGATGCCCGAGACTCCGCGCGTCTTCCTCGGAATCGGGTTCTGCGGCTCCTACACGACGTTCTCGACGTTCACGTTCGAAACAGCACGCCTTTTCGAGGAGGGCGAGCCGCGCCCGGCCACCGCAAACGTGATAGCCACCGTCCTCGGATCGGCGTGCGCGGGCGGACTCGGCATCTGGCTGGCGTCCGTCTTCTGAGGTCGGGGCGTGCCGCCCCTTCCCGAATCAGCAAGGATCGAGCTGTCCACCCCAGTCGGTGTAGCACGCGCCGCCGAGCGAGATACCCGAGTCGCTGTACAGGGACGTGATCTCGCCGACGTCGAGCGACACCGGGGCGGGATCGGCCACACCGAGTGGGTTCCTGTGCGTGACCTCGATCGACCGGGCCAGCAGCCGGTCTACGGCGGTCGGGTCGCCCTTCACGTACGCGTCGAAGAAGGCGAGGGTGTAGTAGGCCGAGACGTCCTGGCCGTACTTCGAGGCGCTGAAGAACGGTGTCACCCCCGGCACCGACGTGTACTCGAGGTGCGTGCTCCCCCGGAGCGCAAGGGAGAGGACGTCCTGCCCCGCGTCCCGCCAGAGCCCGAATGCAGTCAGGCCGTCCTTGGGATCCGGCGGTCGTCCGAGGTTGGGCAGCAGCGAGAGGAAGTAGTCGCTCGACAGGTTGAGCGCGGGGACCTTGGGCGTGTTGACTCCCTCCGGCCTGCAGTCGCCTCCGAGCGGCGGCGCCGAGCGCTCGTATGCCGAACACCAGCTCAGGCTGTCCCAGGCGACAACCGCCGAGAGGGCGCCGTCAAGGTACTCGGGGTGGGCCTGCACGAACGACACCGCCGCCGCCCCGAGGGAATGGCCGGCGATACCGATCCGGGTTCTGTCGATGTGCTCGTGCCACGGGTTGAACCGCGCCGTCCCCGTGCCATCCGCCCAATGCCCATACGGATCCGTGGGTGCCGACACTGCGAAGGCGAACGAGTCGATCGCCCCTACCCCGAAGTTCGCCGGCTGCTGGAACGGGAACCCCGGACAGGAGGACATCTCGGTCAGGAATTCGGGCGTGTCGGGGGGTTGGCTCACGCCGTCACACCAGATCGACCCGTCGGGCTTGTGCCCGAACGTCTCCGACTCGCCCTGGCCCTGCACGTCGTAGGTCAAGACCACGTAGCCGTTCTCGGCAAGGGTCTGGGCCGCCCACCAGTACATCCGGGCGTTGCCCTGGATGGATCCTGTCGTGATGACGACCAAGGGGTACGCGACCCCACCCGCGGCCATCCCGGGCGGGCCCCAGAGGTCCCCTGTCAGCTTTGCCCCCCACCGGTTGAGGAAGTACACGCGCTCGTGGGCACCGCCAGCGGCCTCCCAGGACAGCTCGTTCCTCCACGGGTCACCGAGAAAGAGCGACGGAGCCCACCTCGTGAGCGTCATCCGAGGCCTTCCGCGGAACTCCTTGTTGTCCTCCCCGGCGAAGAAGGCAAGGAGGCGATTGCGTTCGGCCGGGACCACCGCCTGGAGAAAACCGGGTGTCTGCTGCTGCTCCCGGAGCCGCTGGAAGGACATGTCCCAGTTCCGCAGCTCGCGCAGGACCCAGTCGGGCGACCCATAGGGCGGCCCGGGAGGGACCGCGCCGGCATGCGAAGCAGGGAGGAGAAGCAGGATCGGAACAAGTAGGCAGACAGCCGCCCACCGCTGACGTCTCGTCTTCCCCCCAGTCCGGTTCACCATCGATCCACTGTATAGAGGCCCAGAATGCGACATCAACTCGATTCGATTCGATTCGGCGCGAGTAGTTCCCGGGCCGAGTCGGGTCCGGCCCGGGAACTACTCGCGGGGGGCGTCGGCGTGGCCGGCGACGACCTCGCAGACCTCGGCCCAGTGACCGAGGAGCATGTGTCCCTCACCTGATGCGATGCGCAGTTCGGCCTTCGGGATGCGTGCCGCCATCGCCTCGGCCTGGCGCACCGGCACGTTCCTGTCCTGGTCGCCGTGCCAGAGGAAGATGGGGACACTGCAATCGGCGGGGTCGAAACCCCACGGCCTGGCAAAGCACCTCGAATCCGACGCAAAGCCGGACAGCCCCTGTCGGAAGGCCTCGCGGATCTCCTCGGTCATCCTCTCGAAACCGTCGTGCTCGACGAGCGCCCTCGTGTCGGCCTCCGGCAGCGAGCGCTCGAGGACGACGGAAACGACACGCGCTCCGATGGGCCCGATCATGGATCCAAAGAGGCGATCGACGGCCGCCGCAGGCCTGTCGAAGAGCCAAGGCGCGTTCGAGGCGAGGGCCACACCCACCCGGTTGGCGAGCATCGCCCCCTCCATCGCGCCGGGCTCCGACTCGATGCCGGCACCCGACATCACGCAACCGACGGTGAGACGTTCCGGGATCGCTGCCGCACAGGAGTGCACGTAGGGGCCGCCACCCGAGACGCCGGCAACGGCGAACCGGTCGATGCCGAGATGGTCTGCGACGACGGCCACGTCCCCTGCCCAGTCGAGCAGGGACCTCCCCACCACCGGGTCGGAGAGCCCATAGCCGGGTCGCTCGACCGCGATGACGCGGACTCCGTGCTCGAGCGCCGCGTCATGCGCACGGCGCCCGGTGAGCCTGCTGCCGGGTGTGCCATGGAAGAAGAGCAGGGGCACACCGTCCGGATCACCCCACTCGGCGACCCCCACACGCCTGCCGGTGGAGAGGCGAAGGACCGTCGCGTCGACCTCGACTCCTGGGACGGTGGTCATCTCTCGCCGGTGTGCTTGCGATGGAGGTCGACGAGGTCCACGGGCTCACTTCGACGCTGCGACATCTCGTCCTCGAGGTCGTCGAGCTCGCGGTTCTCCTCCTCGAAGATGGCCTCCATGTCCGTCCCGTCGACATCCCGACTCATCACGTCGCCACGGCTCGCCCGAGAGGGCATCACCACGGCGACGTCCTCGCCGTCGACGAGGTCGCCGACCACGCCCTCGATGGCGGTGGGGTCTGTGGGGGAGTCGGCGAAGGCCTCGAGCTCCTCGTAGTCCTCGTCGCTGGTTGCTTCCTCGCGGAATCGGTCACGGTCCATGCGCCCGAATCTACCCGCCGACGCCCTCCGGATCGGTATGGGCGGAGAACCCGGGTCGGTCCCCGAGACCCACGGCCACTTCTGCGAGGACTGAGGTCTCTGTGTTCGTCGGCTCTCCCGTGGTATCGGAGGAGAGCTCCTCCCTCGAGAGCAACCTGTACGTGACCAGCAGCGCGATCGCGAGCGCCGGCTGGATCAGGTCGCTCGGGATCGCCCAGACGTTTTCGGGTGCCGTGTTGTCGTGGGTGATGTACTGCACGATGTGGCCGATGGCATCCCCCCAGTAACTGATCGCCAGCACCGTCACGGCCGCGGTCATCCAGCTCCCTCTCTTCCAGATGCAACCCAGGCCCAGGACACCGATCGCGATGTCCGCCCAGCCGATCTCCCACTGGAACATCGACCTCCTGTACCCGATCCCCTCTGCGACCTCGGCCGAGTAGGGCCCGGTGTGTCCGAGCCTCGCGACGATCGCCGTCACCCCACCTCCGGCCATGAGCCAGACCAGGTAGAGCTCGACGACGCGGCGGCGGCTGCGGCGCTCAGGTTTTCGGTCGAAGAGGACGTGCAGGGTCGCGCCGACCACGACGACGATCACCTGGAAGAGAAAGAACATGTTGGACTCCCGGCTCTGCTCCCACCTCGGATCGGCTGCTGGAGGGCGACTTGAGCCGAAGCACCGCGACGTCGGGATCGCGGGGCGGCTGCAACGGCGCGGGCGACCGTCAGTCCTCGATGCTGATCGCGGCCTTCGGGCAGCGCCGCGCAGCCTCCTCCATCTTGGGCCGGAGCTCCTCGGGTGGGTTCTCCTGCAGGATCTGCAACTCGTCGTCGTCACCGACCAGGAAGACCTCCGGTGCGATCCCCTCGCAGACCGCGTTCGACTCGCACAGGTTCCAGTCGACCACCACTCTCATGGCTCCTCCTTCTCTGGTTGCCTTCGATTCCGCAGCCTTCAGCTCTCGGGCGTGAAGACGGCGGGGAGGTGCTTGATCGAAATGACGAGCGACGAACTTCCGCGGTCCCACGGGGCACCGGGGTCCTTCGACCTCATGTCGGGGAAACGACGGAACATCTCCTCGAAGACGACTCTGAGCTCCATGCGGGCGAGGTTCGCGCCCAGGCAGTAGTGGGGACCGATCCCGAAGGCCAGATGGTCGTTGGGCTCACGTTCGATGTCGAAGGATTCGGGGTCCTCATAGACGTCCTCGTCACGGTTCGCAGACTGGTAGAGGAGGAGCACCCGGTCTCCTTCCTTCATCCGGGCGCCGCGGTACTCGACGTCCTCGGTGCAGGTCCGAAGGAACGAGATGACAGGCGACGTGAAGCGCAGGACCTCCTCGATCGCCCGGTTCCTGTAGTCGGCATCGTCGATGTTGGCGCAGAAACGCTCGCGCTGCTCCGGGAAGCGGCTGAACGCCTCGAGTCCGCCTGTTATGGCGTTCCGAGTCGTCTCGTTCCCGGCAACGATGAGGAGGACGAGGAACATCACGAGCTCGTCGGCCTGCAGCGAGTCGTCGTCCGGATCGCTCTGGCGGACTAGACCGCCCTCGTCCGCCACGCCCATGAGGATCGACAGGAGGTCGTCGCCCGGAGACTCGCGCTTCGCCGCGAACAGGCCCTGGAGGTAGTCGACGTACTCGGTGAAGGCGCTCAGGGACCTCTGGAACACCGGGTCCTCCGGGTGCATGTGATTGTCGCCCGACATCATGTCGTCCGACCAGCGATAGAAGAGGTGACGATCCGAGGGCGGAAGGCCCATGAGCTCCGCTATGACGATAAGGGGCACATGTATCGCCAGGTCCTCGACGAAGTCGATCTCGCCCCGGGGCGCGACATCGTCGAGGATCGAGCGCGCCACCTGCCGGACGTGCTCCTCGAGCTTGCCAACCATCCTGGGCGTGAAGCCCTTGTTGATGAGGCGCCGCGTGTAGGTGTGCTCGGGCGCGTCGAGCGTGATGATCGACATCGGCACATCCACCGGGCGCACCCCCGACGCGCTGCTCCAAGTCTCGGGATGGCGTTCTATGTGCGAGAGGTCCTCGTACTTGGAGATCACCCAGAGGCCGTTCGTCTCGTCCCGGTAGACCGGCGCGTTGGCACGGAGCCAGGCGTAGGTCTCCCAAGGATCGTCGTAGAGGCGCCCGTCGAGTGCGTCGATCCGGCGTTCCTGTTGCGTGGTCGTCATCGATTTCCCCTGCGTCTCGAGATCTGTCCTGTCGCAGCCCGGTCCCCGTGGTTCCCCGTGAGTACTTCCGCTTTCCCTTCTTCGTGTCGATGCCCCGTCTCCCACCGGTGGTGTCGGCACCTGTCGGGCTGTCAGCCGTCGGGCATGAGCAGCTCGGTACAGACGAGGACGTCGGTCAGGATCTGGCCCTTGTCGTGCAGCCCAGCGACCCAACCCATCATCGAGGAGACCCACACCTGCTGGATGATCCTCGCGATCTGGCGTTCCTCTTTGGTGGGGTTGCCCTCACGCATTGCGGTGGTGATGATCGACGTCATCGTCTCGTTCGCAGCGTCCACGAGCTCACCGACCTGGGGGTCCGCGTTCGTCAACGCCCTGATGTGCGCGTGCAGTACCTGCCTCTCCGGGAGGAGCTTGATCGCGCCTCGCAGCACCGCCTGCACGCGGGCAGTACGGCTCTCGCTGTCCGGTGGGTGTTGGGCCATCTCGTCGGCGAGCATGTCGACGTCCTCGGCGAAGATGGAGACGAGGAGGTACTCCTTGGATGGGAAGTACCGGTAGAGGGTGCCGAGTGCGACATCGGCCTCCGACGCCACATCGCGCATTTGGACGGCCTCGAAGCCGCCCTTGGCAGCGAGCTTGAGGGCGGCGTCCATCACACGCCTTCTGCGTGCTGCCTGGTTCTGCGCGAGAGTGCTCAAGTGGTATGAACCTCGTACTCGACTTACATTATTAGAACACGTTCTCTTTCGCTTGACCAGTTGCCTGCAGGGCGGCATCGCGACAGTCACTTCGTCGCCACCGGGTGCACCGGGCCGCCAAGGCTGCCCGTGAATCGGATCGGGGTGGCCGAGAGGAGGAACGAGTACCGGCCGTCGTCCGCGCAGTCCGCCGCGAGCGCGTCGAGGTCCCAGTTCTGGCCCTGGAGGAGCCCCATGTCCCTCAGGTGGATGCAGTGCACGGGCATGACGGGAGTCCACGACGGCCGGCCTTGGAGTGCGGACTCTTCGCACGGGTAGACCTCGAACGTGTAGTTGTCGGTCGCGACGGCTGCGACGTCCCGGTCGCGGAACCATCCGATCGTGAGCGTCGAGAGGCCCGGTGCCGGGAAGCGGTAGTCGTTCTTCTCGTCGACGGTCTTGGCGGCCCGCAGGACCGCGAGCTGACCGGTTCGTACGAGGAGGGCGTCGCCGGATCGGACGTCGACACCAGCATGTTCCACGGCCGCGTCGAGGTCTTCCGGGGTGATCGCGTAGCCCGGCTCCAGGCGGTCCACACCGAGGGCCATGGGAAGGTCGAGGAGGACGCCTCGTGTCACCACCGGCCCGACTTGGTCGATGCCGCACTTGCGTGCCCCCGTGTCCGCCGTGATGGTCCCGGCGGGGAAGCCGTTGTAGATGAAGCCGTCGTAGCTGCAGTGCGCGAGCGCGTCCCAGTGCGTCACGGACTGCGTCGCGAGCGTGACCACGTCGTCTGTCCAGCAGCCGTCACCGCTGTCCCCCGTGTAGGTGCTGTTCAGGGACACAAGGCTCCGCAGGGGATTCACTCGCCCGGGAACGGCACCGGTCTGGGGCCCGTTCTGGTCGAAGGGCAGCGACAGGGAAACGGAGCGTCCCGACCGCACTGCTTCGGCGCCCCGTCGCTCTGCTTCCGCGTCGATGAGGTTCACGGTGCCGCGTTGATCCTTCTCGCCCCAGCGGCCCCAGTTCGAGACCTTGGCCGCCAGCTCTCTCAGGTGCTCGGGCAGCGCCATCTCTTTCTCCGTACAGCTACCGCCCGCCGACGTGCTTCAGAACGACAGACGTCTCCCCAGCTTCGAGCCAGTGTCCGGGTACGGTCCGCCGGTGATGGTCCCGGGCAACGGAGACCGCGCAAGTCGGCCACGTCACCCGGGAACGCGGGTTGCGGCATCGCATCATGCTCCATTTTCGGGGATGGCCGGACGGAACCGCACCCGGACACCTGTCTCACCCGCTGCTCGGGACAGCGGGAACCGCATTCGGGTCTCTTCCCATTTGGCTCGATCCCCCGAGTCGAGCTGCCTAGTGGCCGCACTGTGCGAGGCGCTGCTTGGTCGTGCTGTGGATCTCGGGCGAACGTGCGCTTGGCGTCCTCGAGGCTGATCTGAGTCGTCAGCGGGCTCACGACGAGCTGGTCGATTCCGAGCTCCTCCCACACCTCGACTCCCTTCTTGGCATCGTCGGGATCGCCGATGATCACCGATCCGGTCGGGATCAGCGCCTCCAGTTGCTCCGGCGTGGGCTCCGGAAGGACCTGCGGCCAGACCGGGAATCCCGCAGGCCTCGGGAAGCTGTCGAGCCACCTGACGACGAGCGAGTGGTAGTAAGACATGCCGATCACGCTGGCGAGTTCGAGTGCGTCACGCCGATCCTCGAGTACACACATGTTGGTGACTGCCATGACGTTGTTGTTCACCCAGTCGCCGACGGGGTCGGGGGGATCCTGAATGATCTCCTTGTAGGTGTCGATCATCGGGCGCAGCTTCGCAGGGTCCCCGAAGGCGAAGCAGATGACGCCGAGGCCCAGGCGGGCGGCCTTCTCGAACGTCGAAGGGCTTCCGGCCGCAACCCAGAGAGGGGGATGCGGCTGTGTGTAGGGCTTGGGGAGGAGGTTGCGTCCGGACATCCCTTCGAGGGGATGCGCCTCGGGGGTGTCGAACCAGGTACCAGAGTGTGAGTAGTCGGTCTCCTTCCACATACGCGGGATCTCGCGCATCGCCTCTTCCCACATGCCCTTCGTGTCCTC
>QWHP01000528.1 GCA_021404985.1 Actinobacteria bacterium ATB1 | reverse complement strand
CGTGCTCGACCACGTCGAGGTTGTTGTTGGCCTGCATGGTCACAACCTCTGCCGGCAGTTCTGGACCGGGTACGACCTTGCGTGGAGCCGAGATGTCGATTTGCCGAGAGTGCGAGTCGGCAACACCTGGGGTTGCCGCCGACAGGATCGAGATGGACAATGCAATGAGTCCAGCTGCCAGAGCTGGAGCGATGGAACCCACGTGCCGAGACTACTCGATGCGACGGCATAGTGTCCTACCGGGCCGTTCACCTACTGTTGCCGCATGAGCAGCGACGCCGCCACTGCAACAGAGCACGAGGAGCTCGTCGGGGAGCTCGTCGGGAAGCTCCTCGCCGACAACCCCCCGGAACGGACGGACCCGGCCGCGTTCCTCGGCGCCCAGTTCGACCTCGGCCTCGCCTGGGTCTGGTTCCCCGAGGGAAGGGGTGGGCTCGGCCTGCCCCAGAAGCTCCAGACGATGATCGACCGTGCCGTGTCGCACGCCAACGGACCGAAGAGCTTCCCGATGAACCCGATCGGCTGGGGCATGGGCGCCCCGACCGTCGTCGCCCACGGCAGCGAGTCGCAGCAGGAGCGCTACCTACGGCCACTATTCACGGGCGAGGAGATCTGGTGCCAGCTCTTCAGCGAGCCCGGCGCAGGCTCGGACGTCGCGGGTCTCTCGAGCATGGCCGTCCGCGACGGCGACGAGTGGATCGTGAACGGCCAGAAGGTCTGGACGACCCTCGCGCACTTGGCGCGTTGGGGGATGCTCCTCGCACGGACGGATCCCGATCAGCCCAAGCACAAGGGGTTGACGTACTTCGTGGTCGACATGCACGCGCCGGGTGTCGAGGTCCGTCCCCTGCGGCAGATGACGGGCGACGCCGAGTTCAACGAGGTCTACTTCTCCGACGTCCGGATCCCCGACGCCGAGCGGCTCGGCGCCGAGGGCGACGGCTGGAAGGTCGCGATCACGACCCTGATGAACGAGCGTGTCGCGCTCGGAGGCGGAGCGGCACCCCGCAACCCCTTCATCGCGGAGGCGGTCGAGACATGGCAGAAGCGGGGATGCGACGATCCTGTGCTGCGTGACCGCCTGTCCGACCTCTACATCCGTGCCGAGGTGAGCCGCTTCACGGCGTTGCGGGCACGTGCGATGCGCATGTCGGGGACGCCCGGGCCGGAGGGGTCGATCGGCAAGCTCTACTCGGCCGAACTGAACCAGGAGATCCACACGTTCATCGTCGACATGCTCGGCCCCGAGGGCGTGCTGTACCCGAAGCCCTACGGCGAGGTCACGACCGAGAGCTCCGGGCCGCAACAGAACTTCCTGCGCGCCCAGGCGAACACGATCGAAGGGGGGACGTCGAACATCATGCGGAACATCCTCGGCGAGCGCGTGCTCGACCTCCCCGGCGACATGCGGGCCGACAAGGGCCCGTGGAAGGACATCCCGAGGAGCTGATGAGGTTCGGGGTCTTCTACGAGCATCAGCTTCCCCGGCCGTGGGGGGCGGACGACGAGCACAAGCTGCTCAAGGATGCCCTCGACCAGATCGAGCTCGCCGACCGGCTCGGCTTCGACTACGTGTGGGAGGTCGAGCACCACTTCCTCGAGGAGTACTCGCACTCGAGCGCGCCCGAGGTGTTCCTCGCCGCGGTCAGCCAGCGGACCTGTGACATCAGGCTCGGGCACGGCATCGTGCAGCTCCCCCAGGGTTTCAACCACACGGCCCGCGTCGCCGAGCGCATCGCGCGATGCCGAGTTGGGTGGCTTCCTGGTTCCCAGGGAGACGAAGCGTGCGCAGTGGGAGGAGGCTCTCGACGCCGTCACGCGCATGTTCGTCGAGGCGCCGTTCGCCGGATATGACGGCGAGCACCTGAAGATGCCTCCGCGCAACGTCGTCCCCAAACCATTGCAGAAGCCGCATCCGCCGCTGTGGGTCGCGTGCAGCAGGCGCGACACGATCCATCTCGCGGCCCAGAAGGGGATCGGGGCGCTTTCGTTCAGCTTCGTCGAACCGGAGGAGGCGCGGCACTGGGTCGACGACTACTACCGGACGATCGCCTCCGAGGAGTGCGTGCCTGCCGGGTTCGCCGTGAACCCGAACGTCGCGGTTGTCCTGCCGCTCATGTGCCACGAGGACGAGGCGGTCGCCATCGAGCGGGGTCTCGACGGCGCGCACTTCTTCGGATACAGCCTCGCCCACTACTACGTGTTCGGGCGGCACAAGCCCGGGCTGACGAACGTCGCGGTGGAGTTCGAGCAGAACCGCTCCCTGCTCGGCTTCAGTCGGGACGTGGCCGCGCAGAAGGGAGAGGTCCTCGGCGCGAAGCTCGTGCAGGACGGGGTCAGTGCCCTGCGAGGCGCGATCGGAACGCCGGCCCAGATCAGGGACCTGTTGCACGCCTACGACGAGGTGGGTGTCGACCAGGTGATCTTCGTCTCCCAGGCGGGTGCGAACCGTCACGAGGACATATGTGAGTCCTTGGAGCTGTTCGCAGCGGAGGTCATGCCCGAGTTCAGGGAGAGGGCAGAGGAGCGCGAGGTGTCGAAGGCGGCCCGGCTCGAGGGCGCCGTCGAGGCTGCCCTGTCGAGGCGGGACGGCCCCCGGACGGCTGATCCCGAGTACGTGATCGAGCACGAGGGGACGGCGTTCTACTGATGGGGTCCGCGTCCGATCTGGCCGTGTGGGCATCCGGCCCCGAAGAGGCGCCTGTCGTCCTGTGCGTGCACGGCTATCCGGACGACCACACCGTCTGGGACGGCGTCGCCGAGGCGCTGTCCGGCCGCTTCCGCGTGGTCCGCTACGACCTCCGGGGTTTCGCCGGCTCGTCCGCCGCCGAGCACGGATTCGCCTACGAGATCCTGACGGGCGACGTCGCCGCGGTCGCGGACCGTCACGGCGGCTCGGTCCATCTCGTCGGGCACGACTGGGGGTCCATCATCGGATGGCTCGCCGTGACCGACTCGGACGCTCGCGGGCGGATCCGGTCGTACACGTCGATCTCGGGCCCGCACCCGGCGCTCTACCGCGACTTCCTCGGCACTTCCCTCCGTTCCGGAGTCCGGGGTGTCCTGTCCGCCGCGGGGCAGGCGCTCCGCTCGTCCTACGGGGCTGTCTTCCAGATCCCAGCGTTGCCCGAGGCGCTCGTCGATCTCGTGCCGGCGGGGCAGTGGGCGGCGACGCTGCGGCGAGGTGGCGTGCCCGAGGGCGACCCAATGCTCGACGTCGACGAGGACGCGCTGCACCAGAGGATGAAGGCCGGCCTCGGTCTGTATCGCAACGCGTTCCGTCAGCGGGCCGACGTCCCCGCCGCAGGCTCGGTGGGGATACCGGTGCAGGTCGTTGTTCCGACGCGGGATTCCTATTTGCGCGAGGGAGTCCTCCTCCACCGTGTCGAGGAGGTGGCTCCCGGGGCGCTGATCCGCCGTCTCCCCACCGGCCACTGGGCGATGCGTTCGCATCCGGCGACGATCGCCGACTGGATCGCCGAGCTCGCCGAGTCTGCCGACGCCGGTGGGACGAGTGTGCGGCGGGCGCACGGGGTGACCGAGGACGTTGGCGGTGGGCTACCTTCGACGCATGAGCCTTGACTTGGAGTCGGTGGGTATGCGCGTCATCTCTCTGTGGATCTTCAACTGCTACCTGATCGAGGATC
>QWHP01000527.1 GCA_021404985.1 Actinobacteria bacterium ATB1 | reverse complement strand
CCGGTGGCAGCAGGAGGGTGGCCCGGCCATCATCGTCCGTGCTTGCGCTGACGGTGCCCCCGCCGGCGAGGGTTACCTCGACGGACGCACCCGACACTGGCCGCGCGACCGGATCCTCGGGCACGTGCGCCTCGACAGTCACCTCGACCGTGTCGGTGCCGGTGGTGAGCGTCCCGAAGGAGAGTGGGGGTTGGCCGACACCCGGACAGTCCGACTGCACGGGAACGTCCTCGAACCGGACTCCGTCGACTTCGGAGGAGACGTATCCGCCGAAGGGCGCCTGACCGCCACCTGAGACTCCACCGACGCTCAACCGTCCGCGCAGGAAGCCATGGGAGGCGCCGCCGACGGTCAGGGCCGCAGACCAAGTCGTTGACGACAGCGCGCTTCCCGTGACGGATTCGGAGCCCGAGATGATCCGCGACCCGGTGTCCACGTAGTCGAAGTAGGCGTCGAGCCAGATCCCGACGCCGAAGATGCCGAACCTGAACACGAGCGCGCCGCCGCCCTTTGGCCCGGGAACGAAGGAAAGGAACGAACGGCCGGAGAGACCTTGGTAGGACCCATAGGGGAATGCCCAGGAGAGGTCGAGGTCGTCGAGGGCGGTGACGGGAAGTGGGGCCCGCGGCTCACGGTTCGGGAAGCGAAGGACGCGGATCCGGCGCTCCGGCGATCCCGACGGGGTCTCCGCGAGCGACTCCTCGAAGACGAGTGCACGCGTGCCGTCTGCGAACCACGACCACGAGCGGATGACCCAGTCGTCCTCGAGGACTACAGGCTGGCCGCCGTACGTTCCGCGCTGGCCTTGGCGGTCCATGAGCCACTGCTCGTTCATGCAGCGGCGGTTGTTGTACAGGGAGATGCGGCCGACGGCAGGAAACGCCGCCGCGTCGAGGAACGAGGGGCGGACGAGCTGCGTGAACAAGTCCATGCGGTCGAGACCGCGGGCGGACGCGTAAGCCACCGTGCTTCCGTCGGGAGACGGTGTGTAGAGCTCGTTGTAGTCGAGGTCGGTCGTAACCTGGCGGCGCGAGCCCGTCACCAGGTCGAGCTCCCAGACGTCGTAGTTGAGGCCTGTGGTCGTCGCTCCGTACTTGATCTTGCGGCCACCGTCGATCCAGTCCCCGAGCTCGTAGAAGCGGCCTCCATCGACCCAGCCGCCGGTGCTTCCTCCTGTGGCATAGGGCGGGTTGACGACGACCGGTTCGGTCACGACGTACTCGGTGTCACGTCTCTCGAGCCGTCCGATCGTCATCTTCAGTCCGTCGAAGGCACTCACCTCATTCCACTTGAGATGCTCTCCGTCGGGATGGATGCGTGCCTCCCTGTTCTGGACACCTTGTGAGAGGCCAGCCTTCGGGAACCTGACCGGGAGGGCGAGCTTGGATTCGCAGTCGACGATGCTCGGGGTGCACTCCACCACGCGGTACTGCGCGTCCCCCGTCCCACCGGCATCGGAGGAACCTGCTGTGACGAGTATCCGGGACCCGTCCTCGAAGGCGTCCCCGAGACTCGCCTCGGGGAGGAGGTCACATGTGATGCATTCGAGCTCCGAGCCGTCGTCAATTCGCCACGTCGAGAAGTGCGACTTCCCATCCACGTAGGTCTTGACGAGTATGTGCTCCTCGTCCGGGAGGAGGTGCCCGGCGTTCGTGATGTTGTCGATGACCACTCCCGGCGGCACGGGGACCTCGTGCTCCACTTCGACGGGTTCGAGAGGCGGAGGTGGGGGACTGTCGGCGGACGCGCTCGATCCGTCTGCGATCGACGCGATCGCCTGCAGGAGCAGGATGGCTGCCATGGCACTGCGGGCAGCCCGCGAGGTGATTCGTCTCAGGGGTTCCACGGGGCGCACAGATTCCTCCCAGGCAGCACTGACGGCGTTTCGGGCATGTTACAAGCAGGAAT
>QWHP01000063.1 GCA_021404985.1 Actinobacteria bacterium ATB1 | reverse complement strand
AAGAGGGCAGGAGGCGCTCCCGGGGCAGGTGCCGGATACTGGCCGAGGCTGCTTCCCCCGGCGTCGAATGCCTGCAGGCGCGACCTTCCGTACTCGGCCACCCAGAGCCGGCCGTCTGCGTCGAGTGCTAGCTGCCTCGGCGCGTTCAGGACGCCCGCACCGCCGATCGTTCGCAGGTGCGGGCCCGACATCGAGTACACCTCGATCTCGTCCTGCATCGCGTCGGTGACGTACATGGTCCTCGTCGACTCGTCGAGGACGACGCTCCTGAGGTCGCCGGAGAGCTCCTGGCCGGAGCCGATGTCGTAGAGCCACACTCCGTCGGAACCGAGGACGTGCACTGTCCGGTTCGTGGCGTCGGAGAGGAAGATGCGTCCGTCCGCGGCGACGTCGATCCCGTAGCTCTGGGTCGCCTTCTGGTCGTATGGGAAGTCGAGGACCCACGTCTGCAGGACGTTGCCGTTCTCGTCCAGCTTGAACAGCTTGGACGGATCGGCGTCCGTGTTCCAGAGGTGGCTGTCGAGCGCATAGACGTTGCCGCTGCCGTCGACCGTCATCCACGCGATGTACCTCGCACCGGGGACGAGGGTGTCGCGCAGGATCTGTCCGTCCTTGGTGTACTTGACGAGGGTGTCCGGCTTGGGCTTCCCGACGTACACGTCCCCGTTGCGCGGGTCGACAGCGACGGCGGCGAGGACGGACTCCGGGTCGCCCGTGTCGGGGTTCGCTGGCGACGTGAAGTCCCCGAGCCACTCGCCGTCGGTCGAGAACCTGCGAACCTGGTAGTTCACGTAGTCGGTGACCACGAGCTCGTCGGTGTGGACGTTGTAGGCAACGCCCCATGGGTAGAGAGCGCCGTGACCCACGCCTCCGATGCTGCGCAGGAACGCGGGCGGGAAGGCCGGCTCAGCGGAGGCGGGAGCAGCCACGCCCACGGCGAGGGCGGCGAGCAGCAGGAACGAGGTGAGGAGCGACAGGGTCCGAAGGCTCATGCCACCCCGCGCAGAGGGTCCCATGGACCTCCCATGTGTCGTCACAAGACGCCGGGCCACGAGAAGAACGACGTTATCCAAGGTTTCTGGCGAAATGTCGGAATTCCTTCAAACGCGCCGTTCAGGTGCGAATACCCTTCCCCTGCCTGTCTACTCCACGAGCCTCCTCGATGCTGCGCCACACCCTGTCCTTGTCGTCCTGGGAGAGGCCGAGCATGTCGAGGCCCCTGTCGATCTCCTGCTCCGCGAGCCTCGTGAGCCTGGAAAGCCTGCCTGAGTCGAGCTCCACGTCGGGAACCTCCCTGCCGAAGTGGGTGCAGACCTCTTCCAGCGCCACGCCGTAGGTCTCGGCGATCCCGACCAGCAGGCGGTCGCGCGGCTCGGCGGGCGGTGTCCACGGGTCCTTGTTGAGCTGGCCACGCTCGAGATTCGAGAGTGTTGCGATGGAGCAGCCGATCGCCTCGGCAGCACGCGTGCGGGGAAGCCCGAGGGATTCCCTGAGCCCGCGCAGCCACTTCCCGAGGTCGGTCCACTCCTCTCGTGTGCGTGCTCGAGTCAACAACGTGAGCGCCTCCTCCGCCAAGAGTAATGACTTGCCCGAGCCTCGACGCCAATCGCGCTTATGGCTGCTATTTTCTTCGCCGGTGACATCCGGAGGGTTGCACTCGACACAGGTATTCGAATCGGGACTATAGGGGCCGACGGGCCCGCGTGAACCCCCCGGCTTCGGTGAGGAGTCGACTTGCAGACCGCGACGCACATCTGCAGCAACTGTGGAAGAGAAGACCGACGCAACTCGCGAGAGTGCGAAGCCTGCGCCAAGTACCGCAGGCGTACGGGACGGACCCGGCCGGTGGAGAGGATCTTCGGCCTCGTGGATCCCCCGCAATGGATCGACCCGGTGTGGAAGGCGGAGGCAAGTTGCCGGGGCACCCCGGTCTCGTGGTGGGTTACGAGCCTCCCCGACGACCCGGAATTCGACCGGTCCAGGGAACGCCAGGATCCCTCGCACCTGGCTCGGGCACGCTCGATCTGCTCGGGATGTAGCGTTGCCCCGCGGTGCCTGGACCTGGCACTCGCACTCGAGCTCCACGGCATCTGGGGCGGCACGACCAGCCGGGAGCGAAGGCTCCTCGCCACGAAGCGCATCACGGAGACCAAGTCGGCCTGATCAGCTCGGCAGCGGGTCGTACTTGGACGGGTCGGACAGGTAGTTCCTGAGCTCCTGGACCATGACCCCGCCTTGATACCCGTCGATGTACCTGTGATCGACGCTGATCCCCAGCGGGATGACGTCGCGTGCGACGATCTCGCCGCCCTCAACGACGGCCCTGGGTGTGACCTCACCGACGATGACCGTGGCCACTGCGCGGCTGATAGCCGGCAGAGGGGCGAAGGCCGCCTCCAGTCCCAACATCCCGACGTTCGAGACCATCGCCGATCCGAACGGGCGGGATTCGAGTCCGAGTGGCGGAAGGGACAGCCCCAGGTCCTCGACGAGGAACGTCATCAGCTCGAGCAGGGGCCGCAGAACGACACCCGGCAGCGCTTGCGTGATGCTCTTCGTGCGTTGGAAGGTCGGATCTTGGTGGCTGCGGATCCTGTCCGCCTTGGCGTTCAGTTCTGCGGCGATCTCCCAAGGGGCCTTCGTGTCGGTCGCCACGACCTTGGCTCCGGAGAGGTCGGTTCGGGCCGCATCGGCACCATCCGTGTCCCCGTCGACGAGGTCCGTTCGCAGGGACACGAGGAAGAACACATCGATGGATCGGGCGACGGCCTTTCCCACGACATGGGTCACGGTCACGTGCTCTCCCGTCGACTCGCGGGCCACCCTGGCGTACTCCTGTGGGGCGCGGGCGTCGATGTCGATCGAGATCCGGATCATCGGGTCCTGCGGACGCCTCCAGGTCGCCATCGCGACCTTGCGCCATTGTGAGAAACCGTTCCTCGCCATGGGTCGCAAGCTACCCCGTAGACTCCGCCCCGTGATGCAAGTCGCGCAGGAAGCCACCGTTCGCTCGCTCCGCAAGCGTGTCGTGCCGCCCTGGTACGACGACGCGAAGCTCGGGATCTTCGTCCATTGGGGGCTGTCGTCCGTGCCCGGCTGGGCACCTCGCGACCTCGACATCGTCGAGCTGTTCACGCAGCGATATGACGAAGCGCTGACCCACTCCCCCTATTCGGAGTGGTACGAGAATGCGATCAAGTTCCCCGAGAGCCCCTCTGCCCGGCACCACCGTGAGACGTACGGCAACCGGTCCTACGAGTCGTTCCGCGAGGACTTCGCGGAGGGCCTCCGTCAGTGGGACCCCGACGAGTGGGCACGCTCGTTCGCAGAGGCCGGGGCACGCTACGTGGTGATGGTGACCAAGCACCACGACGGCTATTGCCTATGGCCCAGCACTGTCCGCAACCCGCACAAGACGGGTTGGACCACGGAACGCGACTGTGTCGGGGACCTCGCCGAAGCAGTGCGCGGCGCTGGCTTGCGCTTCGGGGTCTACTACTCCGGCGGGATCGACTGGAGCTTCAACCCCGAACCCGTGCGCAGCCCGGGAGAGTTCCTCGCCTCCATTCCCGGTGGTGCCTACGACGGCTACGCGGAGGCGCAGGTGCGTGAGCTGATCGACCGGTACCGGCCCGACGTCCTCTGGAACGACATCGCATGGCCGACGTCACAGAGACGGCTCCTCAGACTGTTCGCCGACTACTACGCGGCAGTGCCCGAAGGGCTCGTCAACGACCGCTGGGTCACGCCCGGCTTCGGCCCGAAGGCGTTCAAGATCAAGATGGTCCGCTCCCTCTTCGACGACGTCGCCCGCCGGCACTTCGGGCGGCCCGAGACCGACCTGGCGGCACCCACCGTCGGCCACTTCGACTTCAGGACGCCGGAGTACTCGCTCTTCGAGCACGTACCACGCCGCAAGTGGGAGTCGGTCCGCGGCTTGGACAAGAGCTTCGGGTACAACCGCGCGTCGCTGGAGGAGGACTTCCTCACGGAAGCCGAGCTCTTGGGAATGCTCGTCGACATCGTCTCCTGCGGAGGGAACCTCCTCCTGAACGTGGGCCCGAGGGGCGAGGACGCCAAGATCCCGGAGCCACAGGAACGGAGGCTCGGCTGGCTCGCCGACTGGATGCAGGTGAACGGCGACACGATACGCACGACTCGCCCGTGGGTCCGGACACGCTCGGTCAGCACTGAGGGTGCGGAGATCTCCTTCACGGCACGGGACAACGTGGTCTTCGCGCACCTGAAGGGCTTGGCCGCGGGCAGCGCCGGGTTCGGACCCGGCGCACGGTCGAGCCAGACCATTCCGCTCGGCGAATCGGACAGGGTGCGGCACGTGGAGCTGACCGGGTTCGGACCCCTGCCACACGAGATCCGGAAGGGAAGTCTGGTCGTGACGTTCCCCTCCGGCTCGCTGTGCGACGCGCCTGTCCACACCCTCGAACTGCGGCGCTGACCCCGCGGTTTCCCATCTCGCCGGGTGGGGCGGAGCGCCCGGGCGCCTGTAACTTGGCGACATGGGAGGACTCACGTGGTTGATGGCGCTCGTCCTCATGCTCTCCGCGCAGTCGGCCGGTTCGAACCAATCCGACGTCGAGTTCCACGCGGGTGCTCTCGAGGTCGTGAACGTCACCGACCACGGGTTCGCCCTCGCCTGGTACACGGGCAACCCGACCGAGATCTTCGACATGGGACGTGCGAAGCCGGTGCCCTCCGACACGGTGGTCAGGTACGGAACGGTGCCAGACCCGGCAGCGTGGACCGAGGTCCGCTCACCGGAGCCGCCCACTGCCTATCACTACTTGGAGGTCGACGGACTCGAACCTGACACCGAGTACTGGGTCGAGGCGTCCTCGAACGGGGTGCGCGCGGTCGACGTCTCACCCGGCAAGACCGCCGTGCGGACTCCCATGAGGCTGAGAACCCTCCCGCGGCCTGCCGGGAACCGCGTCGCCAGGCTCGTGGTCTCCAACGACACCCACGTCGGGGAGTCCATCTCGGGCGAGGCGGTGCGGGGCTGGCCCCCCGGCTTCCCTGTCGATCCCCTGGCGCCCTACTGGCGGCACAACACAACCGACCTCGTCGAGGAGGCGGAGGAGTTGTCAGCGGATGCTCTGATCGTGAACGGCGACCTCACCTCCGAGGCGCGCCCCCACGAAGTGGAGGGCCGGAAGCCCCCGAATACCACGACTGCCTTGCGGACGGACTCGGAACGGAGCCCGGCGCGCCCCTGAACTGGCCCGCCGATGTCGGGCCGCTCCGCCTGGTGGGCATCGACTCCAACGACGTGTACACGGGAGCAGGCGCGATCTCGGAAACGACGGCAGCCTTCCTCGACAGCGCTCTCGGCGAGGCCCCCGAAAGGCCGGCCGTGGTGTTCCTGCACCATCCGGCGACATGGCAGTCGATCCAGAACTGGGTCGTCTGGCCGCGCTTCATGCTCCCCGCAGCCGATGTCGCACGACTCCAGTCCGTCCTCGCCGCCCACGACAACGTCGCTGCCGTCTTCTCCGGGCACACGCACCGCAACTACAGGAGCGCGAGCCCCACCCTCCCCGGCATCGTCTTCCAGGAGGTTGGGGCGACGAAGGAGCACATGGGCGGATACGGCGTGCTCGACGTGTACGAAGGCGGACTCGTGTACGGCTTCCACAAGCTCGACTGTGCGGAGTGCCTCGTCTGGTCCGAGAGGACACGCCGGCAGTATTTCGGGTTCTACGGACACGTCGTCCAGGGGGATCCCTCGGACAGCGCGTTCGCCGTCGTCTACGACTGATCCCGCCCTCCGGGTCACTCCACCTCGTCGAGGAAGTCGCGCAGGCGGTTGTTGCTCTTGGGGTGCCTGAGCTTGGACAGACTCTTTGCCTCGATCTGCCGGATGCGCTCGCGGGTTACGCGCAACTCCTGCCCGACCTCCTCGAGCGTACGGGGCTGCCCGGTGTGGAGTCCGAAGCGGAGTTCGAGCACGCGCCGTTCACGTTCGGACAGTCCGGCGAGGGCCCTGCTGATCTCGACCTGGAGGAGAAGGCGGGTGGCCGCATCCTCGGGCATGATGGCCTGTATGTCCTCGATGAACTCCGCCAGGGAGGAGTCCTCCTCCTCGCCTACGGGTACGTCGAGGCTCACGGGTTCCATGGAGACCCGCATGATCTCCCGGACCTTCTCGGGGTCGAGCTCGAGATCTGCGGCGAGCTCCTCCGGCGTCGGGTCTCGATTGAGCCTCTGCACGAGCTCTCGCTGAGCGCGCACGAGACGGTTGATCGTGTCGACCATGTGGACCGGGATGCGGATCGTGCGCGCCTGATCGGCGAGCGCGCGTGTGATCGCCTGGCGTATCCACCACGTCGCATACGTGGAGAACTTGAAGCCTTTGCGCCAGTCGAATTTCTCGACCGCACGAATGAGGCCGAGGTTGCCCTCCTGGATCAGATCGAGGAGCTGCATGCCGCGACCCGTGTACCTCTTCGCTATCGAGACCACCAGCCGCAGGTTCGCCTTGACGAGCTGCCGCTTGGCGACGAGACCGTCGCCGTCGATCAGCTGCAGCTCCCTCTGCTGCTCCTCGTCCTCGGGATCAAGATGCAGAGAGATGTGGAGTGTGTGCACGAAATGCGGGTGCACCCAGGACCTCTGCCGCTCGCGGCTGCGCGTGGCCGGCGGACCCAACGCCGCGGCGAGAGCGTCACGGGCGGCAAGATCCGCCACCGGATCTCCGGTTACGAGCACCGCCCTTGCGCCCTCGTCGACGAGGAGGGCGAGCTGCCTCCGCTCGGCGGTGGCTCGGCCATCGGCCTCGAGAGCGGCGAAAGCCGCGTCGCGGAGCACCCTCTCGACGATGCGTTCGGATTGCTCGGGCAGCGGGTGGCCACTCAAAAGGATCTCCTCGGCGAGCTGACCTGTCTCCATGAGTTGTGACAGCTCGCGCTCCTGCCCGGCGTCGAGGAGCTCGACCCGGCCTATCTCCTGCAGGTAGATGCGGACCGGATCCTCGGATGCGCCCCCGGCATCGAGGTCCGGTATCCGTTCCGAGTCCCCGACCCTGCGGACCTCGGCCTCGACCTCGATGCCCTCGGACTGCAGACCGGCCAGGACCTCGTCGAGCTGTTCGGGGGATGAGTCCTTCAGATCGTCGGAGAGGAGCAGCTCGGACAGGTCGGCCTGCCCCTGCTCACGGTAGCGACCGAGCAGGGTGACCCACGCGTCGCGGGCCAGCCCACCGGGCGGATTCGCTGCTTCACCCTCTTCGGCGGTCACACATCCCCCAGTGCTTGCCTTCGGTCGATGAACGCTACCAGCTCCACGTCGAGTGCCTTCACGTCCTCCCAGGCGCCGCTCGACTCGGCGCTCTCGAGGCGGACCTGGAGATCCCTGACCCTCCGGTCGACCCATCTTCGTTCGAGCGCTGCGGCGGTCTCCTTCGCGTGGATGACGCGGTCCTCGACCCCCGGTGGGTCGAGGACCGCCACGCGACGGGCCAGGGAGGCGGCGGGTTCGCCGACGTCGAGGCAGGTGATGTCGAAGGCCCGGCCGGAGTCCAGGGTGGGCACGCCCCGAACAACTTCGGTTGCGATCGCCCTCGCTGCAGCGTTCTCGAACCAGTCGGGCGAGAAGCCCGGGCATGCACCGAGGAACGCCCCGGGCATCTGTACCAGCGACGCCAGCGCCTGTTCCTCGACCCTGGGCAGCCGGCGGTCCTGCGACGACGGCCCCGGAGCTCCGGCTCTGAGTGGCACTGGCTGGGCCGTTCCTCGGCGAGCCGCGTCGACCGCCCGTGCGAGCTGGTCCTCGGTGACGTCCCGCATCCGACGCACGGTCCGCCGGACGGCGGCGTGCCGGACAAGGGGGTCCGGGTGTTGCGCGATCGCCGCCGCTGCGACCTGCACCGCCCGTGCCTCGCCCTCGCTCGAGTCGAGGCGGGCTCTGTCCATCTCACGGTCCACCTTGAACTCGAGCAACGGCCTCGGAGACTCGAGCAGGGCTCGCACCGCTTCCGCCCCGTCAGCGGCGACGTCCGCCGGATCCTTGCCCTCGGGCAGGATCGCGACTCTGACGTCAAGTCCGATCTCCGCAGCAATCCCGAAGGTCCGCTCGGTCGCAGCGGCGCCCGCTGCGTCGCCGTCGAAAGCCAGAACCACGGACCCCGCGTACCGCTTCAGGAGCCTCAGATGCTCCTCACCGAGGGCCGTTCCACATGTCGCGACGGCGTTCGTGGCACCGGCAAGGTGAAATCCGATCACGTCGGTGTATCCCTCGACGACCAAGGCGGTGTCCTCGGCCACTATCATCGGTCGCGCCCAGTTCAGCCCGTACAGAAGCCGGCTCTTGCGGTAGAGGATCGTCTCGGGCGAGTTGATGTACTTGGGTCCATCCCCTTCGACGAGGCGACGCCCGGCGAAGGCCACGGCCTGCCCTTGGGAGTCGAAGATCGGGAATACCACGCGGTTGCGGAAGAGGCCAACGGGCTCTCCCCGTGAGGACGTCATCGTCAACCCGGCGTCGGCGAGCTCCCTGCCGAGATATCCCTTCGCCTTCATCGCCTTGGTCGTCGCATCCCATCCGCCCGGGGCGTATCCGAGCGAGAAGCGGGACGCCACGTCCTTCCCGTAACCCCGCGCTGCGAGGAGCTTGCGCGCGGGCGCGGCCTCGGGACCGGACCGCAACTGCGAGTGGAACCACTCCACGGCGTCGTTCATGAGGGAGGCGAGGCGCGGCCGCTCCTCGCGGCGACGGCGCTCGTCCGGAGACTCGTCTGCGAAGGTGAGCGTGATGCCCGCCCGCCTCGCGAGCGCCTCGACCGCCTCGACGAAAGTCAGGCCGTCGAGCTCCCTGACGAACTCGAAGACGTCGCCTCCTGCCCCACATCCGAAGCAGTAGTAACGCCCCGCCTCCGGATTGACCGAGAAGGACGGTGTCTTCTCGTCATGGAACGGGCACAGGCCTTTGAAGCTCCGCCCGGCGCGCTTGAGCGACATCCGCTCGGACGCGATCGTGACGAGATCGCTCGCCGAGCGGACGGCCTCGACCTCTGAATCGGGTATCCGCCCGCCCATGACCGCAGGGTACCGCCTGAGCTTCAGACGGACGGGAGGTCGGCTGTTCGTCCTGTCAGCCGTTCGTAGGTGCGGATCGCGAAACGGTCTGTCATCGACGCTACGTAGTCGATGACGCGCCGGTCGAGCGCGTCGCCGGGCACTCCCGCATCCGCCGGAAGGCCCTCCGGGGCCCCAACGGGGGCACTCCGGAACTGTTCGAGCAGGCAGGTCAGCACGCGCCTTGCCACCCCCATGTCCCTCGCGACGGGTGGGCCGAGATAGATCCTCTCGAACATGAACGAGCGCAGCTCGTCCATCACCTCGAATGTCGGGCGGCTCATGACGACCCCACCGGCCTCACCGCACGGCCCGGTCACGTCGCTCGTGGCCACGACATCGGAGACGAGCGACGTGATCCGCTCCGAGGAGTCGGAACCCAGACTCCGCGCCACAGACAACGGAAGCTCGTCCTCGCTCAGGAGTCCCGCCCGGATGGCGTCGTCCACGTCGTGGTTGAGGTAGGCGATGCGGTCTGCGTACCTCACCACGAAGGCCTCATGCGTCGAAGGCAGGCCGCGGTTCCAGGAGCTGTTCGAGATCCCGTCCCTGACCTCGAGCGTGAGGTTGAGACCGTGCGGACGCCTCTCGAGCACCTCGACCA
This sequence comes from Actinobacteria bacterium ATB1, assembly GCA_021404985.1. Lineage (GTDB taxonomy): Bacteria > Actinomycetota > Acidimicrobiia > UBA2766 > UBA2766 > QWHP01. Next base: position 5,720 of record QWHP01000063.1, on the reverse strand, counting down.
CGCGAACGCTCTGGGCCGCATGGTGATACTCGATCGACATCACGTCGCGTATCACGTCCTCGCCGAGATGTCCGAAGGGCGTGTGCCCGAGATCGTGGCCCAGGGCGATGGCCTCGGCAAGATCCTCGTTCAGGCGCAACGCCCGTGCGATCGTGCGTGCTATCTGCGCGACCTCGAGCGTGTGCGTCAGCCGAGTCCTGTAGTGGTCACCGTCCGGTGCGATGAAGACCTGCGTCTTGTGCTTCAACCTTCGAAACGCCGTCGAGTGGATGATCCTGTCGCGATCGCGCTGGAACGCGGTACGCAGGGGGTCGGGTGCCTCGCTCCGGTCGCGGTTCCCGGCACCCACTGACCGCGTCCCTCCGGGGGCGAGCCACTCTCGCTCCCATGACTCCACGGCCTCCCTCGGAACCGCGTTGGTTACCTTCGGGTTCGGGGATCCGTCTGGCGGGGCCAGTGCGGTTTCCATATGCCCACGATACAGGCGCCCTGCGACACCACGATCCTGCGACGTGTCCGCATCAAGGACTCCGAGTCGAGCTCTGCCTTCCCACCTACCACTGGACGCCGAGGCGGCGTTCCAGCTCCCGGCCCACCTCCTCGATGGGAACCCGGACCTGATCCATGGAGTCTCTCTCACGAATCGTGACGGCCCGGTCCTCGAGGGTGTCGAAGTCGACGGTCACGGCGAAAGGCGTCCCGAGCTCGTCCTGGCGTCGGTACCGGCGCCCGATCGCCTGCGTCTCGTCGTAGTCGACCATCGTGATGGGACGTAGTTCATCAGCCACCTTGCGGGCCACGGGGACGAGGTCCGGATTCTTCGACAGCGGGAGCACGGCGACCTTGATGGGAGCGAGACGGTGGTCGAGTCTCAGCACGACCCGTTTCTCGCCCCTCACCTCCTCCTCGTCGTATGCGTTCATGAGGAACGCCAGGGTGGCGCGATCGCAGCCTGCTGCCGGCTCGATCACGTGCGGCAGGTAGCGGTGGTCGTTGGGCTGGTCGTAGTAGGTCATGTCCTTGCCGGAGAACTCAGCGTGGCTCGACAGGTCGAAGTCACCCCGGTTCGCGATGCCCTCGAGCTCTCCCCATCCCCAGGGGAAGTCGTACTCCACGTCGACTGTCTCGCTCGAGTAGTGGCTCAGCTCCTCCTGCTCGTGCGGGCGGATCCGGAGCCTCCCGGGATCCATGCCGAGCTCGATGTACCAACGGCGCCGTTCCTCGACCCAATACTCGAACCACTCACTCGCCTGTTCCGGCGGGACGAAGAACTCCATCTCCATCTGCTCGAACTCGCGCGTGCGGAACGTGAACTTGCCGGGCGTGATCTCGTTCCTGAACGACTTGCCGATCTGTGCGATGCCGAACGGCGGCTTCTTGCGGCTCGTCGTCACGACGTTGGGGAAGTTGACGAAGATCCCCTGCGCTGTCTCGGGACGCAGATAGACGACGTGCGTGTCCTCCTCGACGGGACCGAGGAACGTCTTGAACATGAGGTTGAAGTCGCGCGCCTCGGTGAACTCGCAGCCCTTCATGTTGTTCGGACAGTCACGATCGTCGAGCTGATCGGCACGGAATCTCCGCTTGCACACGGTGCAGTCGACGAGCGGGTCGGTGAAAGTGGCGAGATGCCCCGATGCTTCCCAGACCTTGGGGGCCATGAGGATCGCAGCGTCCAGCCCGACGACGTCGTCGCGCATCTGAACCATGGAGCGCCACCACTGCTCCTTCACGTTGCGTTTGAGCTCGACGCCCACGGGCCCATAGTCCCAGGTCGAGCCGAGGCCCCCGTAGATCTCCGACGACGGGAAGATGAACCCGCGGCGCTTGGCGAGGTTTGTTATGACGTCGAGAAGGTCGGACATGGGTCCAGATGATACGGCCTCGGAGCCACGCCTCATGAGAGAGCCCGCACGAGGACTGCCGAGAGCCAACCTACAACCATGATCACGGGCACGCGACGCGTGAACACGGCGGTGATCGCGCCGGCGAGCAGCGCGGCGAGGCTGGGCCCCACCTCGATCTCTCCGCCGGGCGCAACACCCTGCACGACTGCCAGGGAGACGAACAGCGCCACCGGAAAGGCGTCGAGGAAGCGCCCGATCCAGCGGGAGAACGACGGGGCGTCCCGGAGCAGGAACATGGCCCGCGACGAGAACGTGATCAGCCCCGCCACGAGGATCGTTGCCACGAGTGCCGGGAGGCTCATCCCGGACCCTCGGTCGGGGACGAGCGACGGGCGTCCTGCCCGGGCGCCCGTCCCGGGAATGTGGCAGCGATCGCGGCCGTCAGGAGCGCCGCAGTCGTGATCCGCCAGGCTGCGGGTACGACGAGGGCTGCGAGGACCGACATGGCAGCGGCGAGGACCGCCGCCCGGATGTCGCTGCGCCCCGAAATCGCCTCGCGGGCCAGACCCAGGAACAGGAGCGGGAAGATGACCTTGGCGGCCAGGGCGTCAAGGTCGATCACCTCCCCGAAGGCGACCCCCGCCGCCGTCCCCAGGACCCATCCGCATACGAGGGTTGTGTTCGCGCCGAGCATGAATTCCTCGGGTCGCGGCTCGCCCGCCTTTGCCGCCCCGATCGTGAGGCCGTACGTCTCGTCGGTCAGGACAAAGGCGAGGAGGAGGCGTCTGCGGACGGGGACGTCGGTAACGAGCCGGCTCAGACCGGCTCCCATGGGAAGGTGCCTGAGCGACAGGCCCGTGACTGCCACGAGGACCGCAGCCGGACCGGCACCGGCAGCGATCAGGGACACGGTCGTGAACTGCGCTGCGCCCGAGAGCACGATGAGGGAGGAGACAACTGTCAGCCAGGGAGGGAGACCCGCCCGCAGGGCACCGACTCCGTAGAGGACTCCGAAGCCGGCGACCACGGCGTTGATCGCAAGGCTGGAGCGCACTCCACGGCGGAACGACGACGAAGCCACCCGCCGAATCGTATCCCCGGCCGTCGACAGCGCTCAGGTTCGGCGCAACTCGCGGTCCATGCCTGTCTCGACTGCCCGCACGAGGCGGGGGCGGAGATCGGCGACCGCGACGATCTCGTGCACGGACCCAACCGCACGCGCGCGCTCGATGGTGTGAACGGCGTCGAACTCAGTGGCCACCTCACCGAGCTTCTCCGCCCTCACCTGCGCTGTCGTCTCCTCGAGACGCTTGCGCAAGCCCGCCTTCTCTGCCGTGGGTGCCTCTTCGAGCGCGGTCTCGAGCTCACGCACACGGGCATCTGCGGCGGTCCGCGCCCTCACCTCGCCCGCGAATACAACGCCGGCGGCGGGGGCGCCCCCGATCACCGACGCATAAGACCCTTCGAGTGCCAGGACCTGCATGTTGTCGTTCAGGGCGTGGGAGAACACGACGAACGCACCCCCGTGGTACCGCGAGACCACGCAGAAGACCACCGGGCCCGAGAAGTTGACGATCGCCCGTCCGATCTCCGCACCGTGCTCCAGTTGGAGCCGTCGCATCGACTCGGGAGAGCCGTCGAAGCCGGACAGGTTTGCCAGCATCACCACCGGCCTGTTCCCCGACGCCGCGTTCAGGGCTCGCGCCACCTTCTTCGACGACTGCGGGAAGAGCGTGCCCGCCGTCCAAGCTTCCGGACCGTCTCCCGGCTTGAAGCCGTGCCTGGATACGGGCTTCGACTCGATTCCGACGAGACACACCGGATGTCCGCCGAGGTAGCCGTCCCACACCACGGACATCTCGGCATCGGCCATGTCCCGCCAGCGTTCGAGAGGCTCGCTGTCTGTGTCCAGTACCGCCCGCATGAGGGCCCGTATGTCGAACGGGCGCTTGCGCTCCGGGTTGCGCTCCGCCGAGAACACGTCGCCGATCGTGGCGAAGTCGTCACCAGGATGAGGGGAGAGGCGAACGTCGCGGGTGACAGGGTCCGAGCTGTGACGGTCCCGTGGGAAACGTTCCCCGGGGACCACGTATGAATGCGAGTAGTGGTCGAGAAGAATCCGGCATGCCGTTCGCAGATCCGGGGCCCAGTACTGCGCCTGACCGTTCGGCCCCATGACTCGGTCGTACCCACCGATGCCGAGATCGTCTTCCGCGCTCACCCCGCCCGAGAAATCGAGCGACTTCTTCCCGGTGAGGACCATCGTCCCCTCAGGGGTCATGACCAGGATCCCTCGGGTGTGCATGAGCATCGTCGCCTCGGCGTTCCAGTAGGGCTGCGCGCCGACGTTGATGCCGTTGACGATGACGTTGATCTCACCGCCTGCCTGGGTGTGCTCGACGATCCGACGCAGCACGCGGCTGATCCAGTCCATGTTCTCGGTTCCCGAGTCCATCGCGATGCGTGCCCCGGCCGAGATCGCGAACCACTCGACCGGGATACGGCGCTCGGCAGCGAGGTCGAGCGCCGCCATGACGCGCCGGCACTCTCCTTCGGAGAGCGCACCGAGCTGCCGGGTCGGGTCACCGAGGAGCACCACACGCTCCATGCCATCGGGGTGCTTATCCGTGAAGTTGCGCACCACGCCACAGACGATCCCGCAGGTGTTCCGGCCGGGCTCACGTTCGACCGGGACGATCTGCGTCCCCGTCCCGTCGAGGTCGTACTCGATGAACTCACCCGGAGGGAGCCCCGACCTGCGACCGTCCTCGCCCCCCGCGAGCATGCCGACGATCTCGTAGGGGTATGCAAGGCCCTGGCTGCGCGTTGTGACCACCTTGCGCCTGTAGTCCGAGAGGGGAGCGAGAGGCTCTGTCTTGGGTCCCGACCATCGCAACTCCACTCCGCTCGCCGCAGCGTCGGAGATCTCGACCGTGGCCTCCTCGTAATCGCCTCCGATGCGGCGGAAGCGGCCGCGGAGGACGACCTTCTCGATTCCGAGCCCCTCGATCAGCGGTGCGCCCTTCAGGCTCAGTCCGTAGATCTCGTCGCCCGAGATGTCGACCGGCGGCCAGATGTGGAGGAAGATCCGGTTCCACTGTAGGCGCCGTCCGGCCGGCCGCCGCGACTGGAACACGCGGATCGCAGCAACGCACTCGTGCAGTACGCGCTCGAAGTGCGGGAGTCCGACAGCACGTCCTGCTGCGTCTCGGACAGGGGTCATGTCCCGGACCTCGGCGAGCGCGAAGAGGCGTTCGTCGGACTCGTTCTCGATCGCCACGCCCCGAAAGAGCCATACGTCCTCCGCCGAGGGCAGGCGTTCGAGACGGAAGTTGGCGAGCCTGTCGAGTTGGAGACGGGCTGCCTGCGCCGGGTGTATGCCCCGGTACTCGGGTCGCTCGACAAGAGAGCCCGTCTCGTCGGGCATGAACGTGTAGTGGTCGATCCCGTTCGGCCCACTGGCGTCCTCGACCGCGACCGCGACAGTGAGCCGGGCCGGTGGGCGCGGGAAGCGGACACGCCCTACGCAATCCGAGACCCGCGCGGAGTCCGGCCGGGGCTCGTCTCCGCCCGACGCGACCACCGTCAGGTCCACCACGGCTTCGCCTTCCACCCCGGTGTCGCCGAGCAGCAGGGCTACCTCTTCGAGCATGTCCGGGAAATCGGCGCCGTGTATCACGGCGGCGAGTACCTCGGCCTGGTCCACCCCGGCCCCGATGCGGCACCGCGCGATGTCACGTCCTCGAGTGACACGGGACTCGATCATCTCAAGGTCGAGATGATCCTCACCCCGGTAGATGCGGCGGATGATGACCTCGAGCAACACGTCCCTGTGGGCAGGCTCCTCCCAGAGGCGCTCGAGGAGATACCTGT
>QWHP01000062.1 GCA_021404985.1 Actinobacteria bacterium ATB1 | reverse complement strand
GTCTGGTCACGGTCTGATGGCCGAGGCCCGGCACACTCTGGCCTGGGCGTGCGCCGCATTCGCCTCGGGAAGCCTTCTCGCTCCGGCGGTCCGGCCCGCCGGAGCGGGGTGTCTCGTCCTCGTCGTCGCGGGATGTCTCCTCGTATGCAACCGCCGAGTGGCCGTCTGCGTCCCGGCATTGGTGCTGGTCGGGTTGGGGCTGACGGGTGCGAACCTCGACCTGCTCGAGCGCTGCAGGGTGCGTGAGGCACGCAAGACCGCTGCGACGGGAATCGTCGGGTCCGACCCCGACCGCTACGGCAGACTCGTCCTCAGATTCAGGGGAGCACGCCTGCTCGTGTCGGGATTGCCGGCCGAGACTCCGCAGGGCAGCCGGCTCGCCGTCACCGGGGTCTGGCGGCCACCGCCGCAGGAGCGTCTGGCATGGTTCAGGTCCCGGCGGCTCGCAGGGACGAGGAGGGGGCTCTACTCCTCGGGCTCCTGGTAGGCGACACGGCCGCACTGCCCGAGCGACGCGTTGAGGAGTTCCGTTCCGCGGGGCTGAGCCATCTCCTTGCCGTGTCGGGCTCGAACCTCGTGCTCGTGATCGGTGGACTGCTCGCGCTGATGCGACGGTTACCCACGGGGCGCAGGACGCGTCTCCTGACCGGCGCGCTCGTCACGGCCCTCTTCGTGATCGTGACGCGAGCCGAGCCCAGCGTCGTCCGCGCCGCCGTCATGGCCTACGTGGCGTTCGCCGCGCGCTGGTTCGGCGTCGTGCGGGACCCCGGCCGCGCGTGTGCCTGCGCCCTGCTGGGGATCGGGACCGCAGACCCCCTGATGTACGCGTCGATCGGTTTCCAGCTGTCTTCGGCGGCCACGGTCGGGATTCTCGTCCTCGGCCCGAGGCTCAGGGAGCTGATCCCGCCCCGGACCCCTGCAGCGATCGGGGAGGCGCTCACGCTGACGGTCGCGGCACAGGTGGCTGTGATGCCCTTTCTCGTGCTGCACTTCGGCAGCGTCGGCCTCGCCGGACTCGTGGTCAACATTCCGGCCGTACCCCTCGCGGGGATGCTGACCCTCGCCGGCGCTGTGGGTGCGGTGGGCGACCTGGTCGGGGTCCGGTGCCTCTGGCTCCTCCGTAGCCCCCTGTCCTGGCTGCTCGCTCTCGGCCACATCGGCAGCGGGCTACCCCTGGGGAGCTTGACCCTGGACCTGCCCACCCTCTTCGCCGTCGGCTGTCTGACGGCCGCCTCGGCGATCGCCCTGCGGAAACGACGCCCGGCCGGAGTTCTGGTACCGATTGCCGTGCTCTTCCTCGCCGGGCTTCCCATCCAGTGGGTTGCCCCGGTCGCGGTAGATCTCCCGGAGTGTGCGGGGGTGGCGTTCCTGGAGGGAGGGCAGGGGCGCGCTGTCCTTGTCAGGGGTGAAGACGGTGTCGTCCTGGTCGATACCGGGCCGGATGGGCAGGATGTCCTCGAACACCTGAGGCGATCGGGCGTGACACATCTCGATGCCCTCGTCCTGACCCGCGCCTCCACTGACCGGGTGGGTGGGGCAGAAGCCATCCTCGACGGCATGGACGTCGACCGTGTGCTCGTCTCTCGGGCCACGGCAGGAAAACTGGGGTTCGGCACGCCCGGGGGCACCAGTGGAGAGGAAGGGCCTGCGGCCATCTTGACGGTCGGTGCGGGCACACACCTCCGCCTCGGCGGGATCGGCATTCGCGTCCTGTGGCCCCCGGCGAAGGCTGACGGCACGTCCCGGGAGTCCGCCCTCGTGATCGAAGTCGAGCTTGGTGGCCGGACGATTCTGCTTCTCTCCGACGTACCGGCGGACGTCCAGAGGCGCCTGTCAGCCGACATCGAACCCGCCCTGGTCGTCGGGGTTGCACATGAGGGCTCTGCCGATCAGTACCCAGCGCTCTACGAGGCGCTGCGACCTCGTCTCGCAGTCGTCCCAGTCGGCCGGAACAGGTACGGTCACCCGGCTGAGAAGACCCTCGCTCTACTCGCACGCACCGCCGGGCAGACCGTTCGAACCGATGTGGACGGCACCGTCGTCCTGTGCACGGATCGAGAACCTCCCGCGATCTACCGTGTGCGGTACGCTCGCGACCCGTGACGAGATACGCCGAGGTCCCGTTCAGTCGCCCTCCCGTGCGCTGTCCCGTCGACACGCGGCTCGGCGCTTCTGCCATTGCAGAGCGCGGCTTGCCTGCTGTGGTGGGTCCCGTCCGACCGGGTTCGCAACCGGGCGAGAAGGCTCTGCAGCTCTGCCGCGTGGTCGACCCGGACGAGGCAGAGCGCGAATGCGCGGGTTCGGTCCTGGTTCGGGTCGACCAGGACTGGGAGCGCACGTCCGGCGACCGTTGGGCACTCGACGTCAGAGATGTCGAGGACGAGCCAGTTGCCGTCGCTGCCGTGGCCGCGGCGGTCCTTCTTGGTGCCGGCGCGATTCTCACGGACGACGCGATACTTGCGGCTCGGACAGCGGTCACTGCTGGAGCCGTGCTCGATGCCCGGCGTTCCCGCATCGGGCGTGGCAGAACATGACCGGACACCCTCTCGTTCTTGTCGTCGGTTCTGACCGTTACGCCGTGGCCGACGGTTTCCGGCACGAGCGCGACCGACTCGCCGGCGAGGTCGGAGAGCAGGGCGGCGACCTGGGTGCCGAGATGTTCGACGGCGACGAACCCGATGGCCTCGGCCGCGCCCTCGACGCGGCGCGTACCCCCGCGATGTTCGGCGGAAACAGGCTCGTGGGGCTCCTCGGGACGTTGGACGCCGATGCCCTCGGCCATCTCGTCGACTGGTGCGCGGAACCCTCACCCGATTGCACCTTGCTCGTCGGCCACGTTCAGCACGGCGGGTCCACGAAGGCACTGAAGGCCCTCAAGGACTGTGCGGCGGAGAAGGGCCGCTTGATCGAGGTACTGGCACCCCCACAGCGCGGCCAGGAGCTGGAGCACTGGGTCAGGCACCGAGCTGCCGGGGCCGGAGTCACGTTCTCCGCCGAAGCCGAGCGGGCCGTGGCAGCTGCGGTGGGGGAGGACATCGGCGCGCTCGACGCCCTCTTCCGTCAGCTGGCCGCTGCACATCCGGGGGTGAGGATCGGGGCGGACGAGTTGCGCCCATTCCTGGCGGCGACACCGGCAACACGTCCGTGGGACGTCACGGACGCGATAGACAGGGGAGACGCCGCCGGCGCGCTCCGAGCGCTGCGGGGGCTCGAGGGCCTCCATCCCCTTCAGGTGCAGGCGACGCTCGCCAACCACGTTCGTAGGCTCCGGCTCGCGCTGAGCCTGCGGTCGACCGGTCCGCAGCAAATCCAGCAGGAACTCGGCCTCAAACCCTGGCCCGCCAGGAAACTCGCCGGCCAACTCCGTCAGGTGGACGAGGCGTCAGTCGACGCCGCCCACAGGCTGGTCACGCGGGCAGAGGAGGCCCTCCACGGAGGAAGTGGGCTCGAGCCCGAGACCGTCCTCGACATGCTCGTCCCGAGGCTGGCCCGGCTGATCGGGGCGCGACGCTGACGAGCAGTTCACACGGGCCGGTCTCCTGAGTCCGGATTGAACCGAAGACGTGTGATCCCGCGAAGCCCAGAGCGCGAGTGCAGCGACGAGGACAGCGACTCCGATCCCGATCCAGATGAAGGCGACGACAAGCGGGGGTGTCTTGTCGGACTCGGTCGGTCGAAGCCTGGTTCTCGGCGCCGCAGGCGTCCGGCGGTGCCGGCCCCGGCGGTGCGGGGTGTGTCCGGTGCCGTCGGTGCTAGCGGGTCCCGAGGGCGGACGTGCAGGCCTCTGGACAGCCCGATCCACCGTCCTGCCTCCCGCGTTCGTCGTCGCGGGCGGCCCCTCTTGTGGAGTCGGGTCTGCCGTGCTCTCGTTGGCTGTTCCGCTCGCAGACGGGCGCGTGGTCTGGGCACCCCGGTGAGCTGGTGTTACTGCGCTTCTCTCCGAGCCGGGTGGGAGCGGACGATGCGGTCTCGGAGGGGACGGGCGAACGGGCGGGAGGACTTGATCCGGTTCGGTGGGCACGTGGATGTGCGCACTGGGACGGTGGCCGTTCACGTTCGCCACCAGAGGGGTTGCCACCCTGGGTTCGGGCGGCAACTGTGACTGCGGCTGCTCGATCCGGGCGAGTGCCCCTTTGGGGGGCTCGTAGTCGTCGAGGGAGTTCCCGTCGAAGCCAGCCGTGGGCTGCCCCGGAGGTGGCCACAGGGGGTCGTACAGGCCCACCTCTGCGAAGACGTCCGGCGCGGCAGGCTCGGGCTCCGGTGGAAGGGCGTTCAGGAGAATCTGCTTCGACTCGTTGATGCGCTGCATGAGGCGCTCTGCCATCTTTGCGCTGTCCGGTGAGGCAAGGTCGGGGTGTGCCAGTCGGGCGGCTTCTCGCCAGGCGATGATGACCTCGCGGCGCGTCGAAACAGGGCCGAGCCCGAACAGCTCCCGAGCCCTTTCCACCTCTTCGGTTGCCGGCAACACGTGCCCGTGCTCCGCCACGCCCCATCTCCGTGTCGGCACCGGCTGTCCCTGGGCTTGCGCAACTGGCGGTGACAGCCGATGCTCTTCCGGCCACACCGCACCGTGGCCGGCAAGGGTGCCCGCGATCTGTAGCGGCCCCTCGACAACAGCGTGCTTCGACGCACTGCCGTCGCACAAGCCGAGGTTCCGTCCGGGCCCGTCTGTGGGCTTCTATGCGCGTGGGGCGCGACCCTGCCGCGAGTTCTGCACGGCCTGCCTCGGGTCAGCCGGACGTCCGGGCGGTGCTCACCTTGCGGGCAAGTTGGGACTGGGCCCGTGCCACCTTGCGCTTGTGCAGAACACCCTTCCGCGCTGCAACTCCGAGGGCCTTCTGCGCCTTGCGGGCGGAATCTGTGACGGCGTCGGGCTCCCCCTCGGCAACCGCCTCGTCGACGCGGCGGAGGCTCGTCTTCACCTCGGACCGTACCGACTTGTTGCGGATCCTGGCCTTCTCGTTCTGCTTGTTGCGCTTCTTCTGCGACGCGATGTTCGCCACTTTTTCCTCTCGAAAGGGTGGAGGCCTCAAAACGGCTGGAGGAAACCCCGAGCCGAAAGAGGTTATCACGGAGCCTCTTCCGCTGGCGCAAGTCCTTTACGCCATTATCCTGCGGTCTTGTCCCGTCGTCCGCTGCAGGGCGAGTTCCCTGCCGGACGCAACCCCGCAGATCCACACACGGAATCGAGATCAGAGACCGACCGCCAGCGGAAGCAGAACACCGGAGCCGTGACCCAACTCGAGACGATCCGCAACTTCTCCATCATCGCCCACATCGACCATGGCAAGTCGACCCTGGCCGATCGCTTCCTGCAGATGTCGGGTGCGGTGCCCGAGCGTGAGATGCGCGAGCAGTTCCTCGACTCGATGGACCTCGAACGCGAGCGTGGGATCACGATCAAGGCACAGACGGTGCGTATCCACCACAGGGGCACCGACGGTACGGTGTACCACCTGAACCTGATCGACACCCCCGGTCATGTCGACTTCGGTTACGAGGTCTCCCGCAGCCTCTACGCCTGTGAGGGCGCCCTCCTGCTCGTGGACGCGGCCCAGGGCATCGAGGCGCAGACACTGGCGAACGCGCTCCTTGCGGTCGAGGCCGACCTCGAGCTCGTGCCCGTCATCAACAAGATCGACCTGCCTTCGGCCGAGCCGGAAAGGGTCGCGGAAGAGGTCGAGAGCCTGATCGGGCTCCCGGCCGAGGACTGCCTGATGATCTCCGCCAAGACCGGCGAGGGGGTCGACGAGCTGCTCGCCGCGATCATCGAACGTGTTCCTTCCCCGAAGGGTGACGTGAGGGCGCCTCTGCGGGCTCTGGTCTTCGACAGCCACTACGACCAGTACCGCGGGGTCGTCACGAACGTGCGGATCATGGACGGCACCCTCGGCACAGGCGACTCGTTGGTCCTGATGGCATCGAAGACCGAGGTCTCGGCCGACGAGGTCGGCGTTTACACGCCCCTCCCACGGTCGGTTGCAACCCTCGGTCCGGGTGAGGTGGGATACCTCGTGCCCGGTCTCAAGTCCGTTGCAGAGGCCAAGGTGGGCGACACGGTGACGACTCGGGCCCGTGGGGCGGATGAGCCGCTCCCGGGATACAAGGAACCCCACCCGGTGGTGTTCTGCGGGATGTACCCGGCCGAGGGCCAGGACTACTCGGAGCTCAGGGACGCACTCGAGCGGCTTCACGTGAACGACGCGAGCTTCACTTGGGAACCGGAGACATCCGGTGCTCTCGGCTTCGGATTCCGGGTCGGCTTCCTCGGACTCCTCCACATGGAGATTATCCGGGAACGTCTCGAGCGAGAGTACGAGGTGACGATCGTCGCCACCGCCCCCACTGTCGAGTACCAGGTGCTCACCGCAGGCGGCGACCAGCTCGTGATCGACAACCCGTCCCTCCTCGAGCCGGGGTTCGAGGAGATCCGCGAGCCCTACGTGGAGGCCACCTTCCTCCTGCCCGCGGAGTACCTCGGGACCGTCCTAGAGCTCTGCCAGGGGAGGCGTGGCGTCCAGACCAAACTCGACTACGTGTCCGAGGATCGTGTCGAGCTCGACTACCACATGCCGCTTGCGGAGATAATCACCGACTTCTTCGACGTCCTCAAGAGCCGTACCAGGGGCTATGCGAGCTTCGACTATGAGCCCCTCGGATACCGACCAGGCGACCTCGCCAGGGTCGACATCCTGCTCAACGGTGAACCCGTGGACGCCTTCAGCTCGATAGTCCCCAAGGACCGGGCGTACCGGTACGGGCGCCGGATGGTCGAGAAGCTCCGCGAGCTGATTCCGCGTCAGCTCTTTGACGTTCCCATCCAGGCGGCACAGGGCGGGAGAATCATCGCTCGGGAGACCGTCAAGGCGCGCCGCAAGGACGTTCTCGCCAAGTGCTATGGCGGCGACGTGACAAGGAAGCGCAAGTTGCTCGAGAAGCAGAAGGAAGGCAAGAAGCGAATGCGATCGATCGGTCGTGTCGAGGTGCCACAGGAGGCCTTCATCTCGGCACTCAGGATCGACAGGGACTAGGCAGTTTGGCTCGGGGACCGTCGTCTCGAACCGGGTTCAGGCCCGACAGCCCCTCTTGGGCGGAAAGTGCAGCGCGGGGCCTCGGCGTGTACGTGCACGTCCCGTTCTGTTCGGCTCGCTGCGGATACTGCGACTTCGCCGCATTCGAGGGTATGGACGACCTGATCCCCGACTACGTCGACGCCGTCGTCGAAGAGATCGGCTCCAGGGTGCCTGTCGAGGCGTCCACGGTCTTCGTCGGGGGAGGCACTCCGAGCGTCCTTCCTCCCGAGCAGCTCGCCCGACTCATCGGGTCGGTGCCGCGGCGCCAGGGTGCGGAGGTGACCGTTGAGATGAACCCGGAATCCGCGACGGTAGAGATCCTCGAAGCGGCACGTGCTGCGGGAGCGACACGTGTCTCGATGGGGATGCAGTCCGCCCTTCCCCACGTTCTCGGCTACCTCGACCGCGCGCACCGACACGACACGCTCGAATCTGCCGTGCGGCGCGCTCGGCGGGTGGGTTTCGAACACCTCAACGTCGACCTGATCTATGCGAGTCCCGTGGAGTCCGACGCCGATTGGAGGCGGACGCTCGAGAGCACCGTCGCTCTCGGGCCGGACCACGTATCTGCCTACGCGTTGGGAATCGAACCGGCGACCCCGCTCGGTGTCGAAGTGGCCTCGGGCGCCAAGGAGGGCCCGGACGACGACGTGGCAGCCCGCCGCCTGGAGATGGCCGTCGGGGCTTTGGCTTCAGCCGGTTACGTTCGCTACGAGATCTCGAACTGGGCGCAGGCCGTCCCCTGCGTGCACAACTTGAGGTATTGGAGCCTCGGCTCCTATGTCGGAGTCGGCAGCGGCGCCCACAGCTACGCCCCGTCCTCGGGCACCGATCCGGAGCCGATCGATCGACGGGCAGGTGGGCTGAGAACCTGGAACCACCGTCATCCCCGTAGGTACATGGCCGCGATGAGACAGGACGGCGTGGCTGTCGCAGAGGGGGAGCGGGTGGCGGGAGACACGGCGCTCCTCGAGTGGCTGTCGCTCGGTCTCAGGCGGTCGTGCGGGGTCGAGCTGTCGCACGAAGAGCTGGGACATGTGCCCGAGGTCCTTTTCGAGGCCGGCCTGGTGGAGGTCGGGGCGTCGAACGGGAGGCCGGACAGCGAGCCCCAGGAGATGCACAAAGGCCGGCTCGCCCTCACGACGAAGGGGATGTCGCTGGCCAACGCTGTCGTCACGGAGCTGTCACTCGCGTTCGGAGAGTGCTAAGTTGCCATGTCGGCGCGGGTATATTGGCTGGATTCCTCCCCGTGTGCGCATGCGGGCAGCCAGACTCACGAGGTGACACAAGTGGGGTTGAGCGAGCGTCGCGCAGCCATCCTCAGGGCAATCGTCGAGGAACATGTGGCGACCGGGGCCCCGGTGGGCTCCGCAGCCGTAGCGCGGCGCGTCCCCTTCGGTGTGTCCAGCGCCACGGTGCGCAACGACATGGCGGTTCTCGCGGAGGAGGGCTACATCTCCCAGCCTCACACGAGCGCCGGGAGGATCCCGGAAGTCCCCGGCTACCGCTTCTACGTCGACAACGTCGCCCACTCGGACGCGCTGAGCGCGGTCGAGCGATCGACCGTGGGCACCTTCTTCCGGGAAGAGGACACCGACGTCGAGCATCTTCTCCAAGCGACATCCCGGCTGCTTGCCCGGCTGACGAACCTCGCCGCCGTCGTGGTTCCCCCGGTGCTCGACGACACGACGCTGGCATCCGTACACCTGACGCGAATCGACTCCGGACGTGTCCTCTGCGTGTTCGTGACGCGTTCGGGTCGGGTGGCGAAGCTCGTGGCGGAGGGGTGCCGTGAGGGCGGGAGTGATGTCAGCCACGACATGCGAACCGGTGTGACCTATGGCGATCTGGGTGACGAGCACCTCGACGACCGCGTGCTCAGCTTGGCAGAGTCGGCACTCGTCGACCTCCTCGTCGGCCGGCGCGACTGGCTCCGTCGCTGGCCCTTCCCGGAGGTTGCCGATCCGGACGCGGCCTTCATCGTGCACAACGTGCTCGACGCCCTTCGCTACGAAGGCTCCCAGTCGGAGGTGTTCCTCGAGGGCATGGCCGCGCTCGCAGAAGGACTGGACGAGTACGAGACGCTTCGTCAGATCCTCGTGGTCCTCGACGAGCGGCGCCATCTCGTCGAGACCTTCCAGATCGTCGATGCCACGGCCCGCACGCAGCCGGTCGTGCGGATCGGCTCCGAACTTCCCGGCAACGACCTGTCGCACATGGCGCTCGTGCTCGCGTCCTACCGTTTGGGCCAGGCACGCGGGTTCCTGGGCCTCGTGGGGCCGATGCGGATCGACTACAGCCGCGCGATGTCGGCCGTGAGCTACGTCTCGGTGCAGCTCGAGCAGGCAGTCACGTGAGGCACCCCCAAGGAGTGTTCAGTTGAGCAGGGACTTCTACGATGTGCTCGGTGTGCCCTCGAACGCCTCGCAGGACGAGATCAAGCGGGCCTACCGGCGCTTGGCACGCGAGCTCCACCCCGATGCGAACACAACCGATCCCGACGCCGAGGAGCGCTTCAAGGAGGTCAACCGGGCATACGAGATCCTGAAGGATCCCGAGAAGCGCCGGCACTACGACATGTTCGGACCCGAGGGAGCCGATGGGGGCGGTACCGCCGACTTCGGTGCGGGTTTCAGTGGCGGGTTCGGTGACATCTTCGAGGCGTTCTTCGGCGGCTCGCCTTTTGGCGGTGCGCCGTTCGGTGCGCGTTCCCGGGGCGGCTATCCGTCCGGCACGGCACCCGGTGAGGACGTGGGTGCCGAGATCGGACTCTCCTTCGTCGATGCCGTCTTCGGTGCCGAGGCTGCCGTGACCGTCAACGTCCAGGTCTTGTGCGAGGCCTGCCATGGATCGGGTGCATCCGAGGGCACCCATCCCGAGTCGTGCGGCACGTGCCGCGGAAGGGGCGAAGTGCAGGAGGTGCGCCGCACGGTCTTGGGCCAGATCGTCACCGCCCGACCTTGTCCGGACTGCAAGGGAACCGGAATCACGATCACCTCCCCATGCGAGGACTGTGCCGGACAGGGCAGGGTCGTACAGGCCCAGAGCCTCACCCTGAAGGTGCCCCCCGGCATCGAGGACGGGTCGCAGCTCAGGCTGCCCGGGCGTGGCGACATCGGATACCGGGGTGGTCCGGCGGGAGACCTCTACGTGCGGGTCCGGGTCGCGGCCGCGCCGGAGGGCTGGGGTCGTCAGGGCTCGGACCTCTTGTACGTGTTGCACGTTCCGATGACGACGGCTGCGCTCGGCGGCCAAGTCGGGTTTCCCACGCTTGATGGCTCCGAGTACGTCACTGTCGACATCATGCCCAACACGGCGTCTGGCACGGTGCGCCGCTTCCGCGGCAAGGGTGGCCCACGCGTGCGGGGAGGCGGCAACGGCGACCTGCACGTCGAGATCCGCGTCGACACGCCA
Source organism: Actinobacteria bacterium ATB1 (assembly GCA_021404985.1). GTDB lineage: Bacteria > Actinomycetota > Acidimicrobiia > UBA2766 > UBA2766 > QWHP01. Next base: position 223 of record QWHP01000062.1, on the reverse strand, counting down.
TCTGAGCTCGATGAGGAGCAGGAGGCTCTCCTGCGCCGCCTCGCAGAGCTCCGCGGCGAGAACGTCGATACACCAGGTGTGATGAGCCGTATCCGCAACGCCTTCCGCTGAGCGGCCGAGTGAGAGGGACAGGGCCGCATGCGCCTTCCGCACGTCCTCTGCGAGGGGGTATCCGGGGTCGCGCCCGGTGAGTTCGTCGCACTGTCGCCTGTGGCGGCCCGGC